>JADGGF010000202.1 GCA_019690055.1 Micromonosporaceae bacterium | reverse complement strand
GCCGTGGCGTGGCCGAGGTGGGTCGGGCCGAAGGAGACGCTCAGGTCGAGCGTCACCTCAAGGCCGCCGTCGACGAGCTCCAGCGCCAGGGTCCTGGTGTAGGGCGAGCCCAACGTGACCGTACGGGCCACCAACCGGGACTCGTCCACCCAGGCCGCCGCGCTGGCCACGTCGACCGACTGCCAGCCCAGCGACAGGACGCCGGGCACCCACTCGTCGTATCCGAACACAACCGTCCGCTCCTGGCCGCTGGCGCGCGTGCGCAGGCCGAGCCGGCCCTGCTCGTCCCGGACCAGGGTCACGTGGGTGATCCCGCTGACGGGAGTGTCGAGGGCATGCGTCACCCCGAGGATCGACGCCTCGCGGGGCGACGCCGGGGCGCCGGCGGGCGGCGACAGGCGGCACCCGGAGGTGTCGATCGTCTCGTCCGAGTCGCCGGCCACCGAAGCCGTGCGGTCGGACAGCGCGGGCAGCAGCGACGTCCAGACCGCGTCCAGTACCCCCTGCATATTGGCGGTACCTGCATTGATGGCGATCACCATGTCGTGTTCGGGCCAGACGATGGCGTACTGGCCGAAGGCGCCGTCGGCCCGGTACGCCCCGTGCCGGCACCGCCAGAACTGGAAGCCGTACCCCTGCTCCGAATCCGGCCGCGCCACCGTGGGGTCAGCACCCACGACGACGGGGGAGGCCACCTGCGTGGCGGTGGCGGCGTCGACCCAGGCCGCCGGGACGAGCTGACGCCCGCGCCAGCGTCCGCGCTGCAAGCAGAGCTGCCCGAAGGCGGCGAGCTCCTCGGTGGTTATGGCCAGCCCCGAGCCGGCGACGTCCAGGCCATCCGGGTCCTGCTCCCAGGTAGCGGTCGTGATGCCGAGCGGCTCGAACAGGCGCGGACGCAGGTAGTCGAGCAGCCGCTGGCCGGTCAGCCGTTGCACGATCGCACCGAGGAGGTACGTGGCTCCGGTGTTGTAGACGGGCCAGGTGCCGGGCGCATGCTCGACGGGCAGGGCCAACAGCCGGCGCGCCCAACCCCCGGGTGCCCCCCGGACCGCATCGAAGGTGTCGGCCGCGTGCCCGCTGGCCATGGTGAGCAGGTGCCGCACGGTCATCGCCGCGAGGTTCGGCGACGGGTCGGCCGGAGCGTCGTCGGGGAGCAGGTCCACCACGCGGTCGTCCAGCCCGAAGCGCCCTTCGTCGATGGCGAGCCCGACCGCCATTGACGTGACGCTCTTGCTGACGGAGAACATCATGTGCGGCCGGTCGAGGGAATGAGGAGCCCAGGCCGCCTCCGCCACCACGTGCCCGCCGCGCACCACGATCAGGGTGTGAATCGCATCGAGCTTGCCGAGATTGTCGATGAGAAGCCGTACGGCGGCGGGGCTCAGCCCCACGGCAGCCGGCGTCGTACGCGGGAGGATCGGGGTCACCCACCCATTCTGCCCACCCGGTGGTGCGGAGTTGAACAGCGCGGCGGGGGCGCCGTCGTCAGGGTTTGCCATGCCGGAGCCGAGCGCGGCTTGTCCATCATGATCGGGTGACGGGCGGCAGGCGGCGGATCCGCATCGGGGTCGACACCGGCGGCACGTTCACCGACGTGGTCGCCGTCGACGAGGACTCCGGCGAGTTGGTCGCGCTCAAGACGCCCTCCACCCCCCACGACCCGGCCGAGGCGTTCCTGGTCGGCATCCGCGCGGCACTGGCGGCCATCGATGCCAGCCCGGACAATCTCGTGTCGGTGAGCCACGGCACCACCGTGGCCACCAACCAACTGCTCACCGGGGACGTGTCGGGCCTGGGGTTCGTCACGACGGAGGGATTCGAGCACCTGCTGGAGATCGCCCGGCAGAGCGTGCCGGACGGCTACGGCAACAGCTACTTCTGGGTCAAGCCACCGCGCATCGTCCCGGCCGACCTGGTCCGCACGGTCGGCGGCCGGCTCGACCATCGAGGCGTCGAGATCCGGCCCTTCGACGAGGAGGGCGCCCGGGCGGCCGCCGCGTCCCTGCGCCGGGCCGGCGTCCGCGCCGTCGGGGTGTGCTTCCTGCACGCGTACGCCAACCCGGCGCACGAGCTGCGGATGCGGGAGATCCTGGCGCGCGAGCATCCCGACGCGGTGGTCTCGTTCTCGCACGAGGTGCTCGCCGAGTACCGGGAGTACGAGCGGGCGATGACCACGCTCGTGGACGCGGCCGTGAAGGTGCGGGTGGCGGCGTATGTGTCCCGGCTGCGGCGCGAGCTGACCGCCTTCGCCGGCCGGGCGGTGCCGTTCCACATCATGAAGTCCAACGGCGGCGTGCTGTCGGCCGACGAGGTGGTGCACCAGCCGGTGACGACCGTCCTCTCTGGACCGGCGGCCGGGGCGCTCGGCGCGGCCATGGTGACCCGGGCGGCCGGGTACGACCAGGTGCTCACCCTCGACGGCGGGGGAACCTCCACCGACGTGAGCGTGGTCCGGCACGGCGAGCCGGCGCTGACCACCGAGGGCACGATCGGCGGCTACCCGTGCACCGTGCCGATGATCGACATCGTCACGGTCGGCGCCGGCGGCGGCTCGATCGCCTGGGTCTCGCCCGAGGGCACGCTCAAGGTCGGACCGCGCTCGGCCGGGGCCGACCCGGGGCCCATCTGCTACGCGCGGGGCGGCACCGAGCCGACCGTCACCGACGCGTGCCTCGTGCTCGGCCGCATCCCGCCGCACCTGCTCGGCGGCGAGGTGCCGCTGTCGGTCGACGCGGCCCGGGACGGCCTGGCTCGCCTGGGTTCCGCGCTCGGTCTGGACCCCGTGGCGGCTGCGGCCGGCGTCCTCGAGATCTCGGCCTGGAACCAGGCCAACGCCCTGCGCCAGATGACCGTCCACCGTGGACTGGACGTGCGGGACTTCGCGTTGGCGACCTTCGGCGGGTCCGGTTCCCTGCTGCTGTGCCGGCTCATCGACATCGTCGGCGTGCCGGTCGGGCTGGTGCCGCGCGACCCCGGCAACCTGTCCGCCTTCGGGCTGCTCACCGTCGACGTCCGGGTGGACCACGTCCGCACCCACGTGTCCCGGCACGCGACGCTGGACCACGCGGCCGTACGGTCCATTCTGGACTCCCTGCGGTCGCAGGCGGCGCAGGCGTTGCTCGCCGAGGGTTTCCCACCCGAGCAGCACCGGTTCGCGGCCAGCGCCGACCTGCGCTACTTCGGTCAGGCCTTCGAGGTCCGCGTTCCGCTCGCGGATGGCCCGTTCGACGCCACCACCGCCGACGTGGCCGTGCAGGCGTTCCACGACGCGCACGAGCGGCTGTACGGCTACTGCTTCCGGGACCGCCCCGAACAGCAGGTCGAGTGGGTGAACCTGCGGGTGACCGGCATCGGACCGATCCGTCGCCCCGCGCTGCGCTCGGCCACCCGGGGTCACGCGGTGCCGGCCAACGGCGGCCCCGCGGTGCCACCCACGGGTCGGCGTCCGGTGTGCTTCGACGTGGCCGAGGGTCTCCTCGACACACCCATCTACTGGCGGCCGGACCTGCCCGCCGGTGCCGTCGTCGCGGGCCCGGCCGTCATCGAGGAGTACGGCGCCACCGTGCCGCTGCATCCCGGCTTCACCGCCACCGTCGACGACCTGGGCAACCTGGTGGTCACCCGCGGTGTCAGGAAGGACTCCCTCTTGGGCACTGAGCGTCAACAAGGCGTCCTTCCTGACACAGCAGCCGGAGGGGGAGAGCCATGATCGATCCCGTGCTCGTGGAGATCGTCAAGGGGAGCCTCGCCTCGATCGAGAAGGAGGTGGAGACGGCGATCGGGCGCACGGCCCGCTCCCCGATGATCCGCGACGCGCACGACTTCCGGGCCGGCATCCACGACCGGAAGCTGCGCAAGCTCACCGGGCGCTCCTACTCGGCCCTGGTGCACCCCGTCGTCCGGGACTATCCACTGGAGACGATGCGCCCGGGCGACGTCTTCTTCCACAACGACGTGTACCTCTCCGAGGGCGGGATCGGGCACCTGCCCGACCTCTGCGTCACCGTGCCGGTCTTCCACGAGGGCGAGGTGGTGGCCTTCGTGCAGGCCTTCGGCCACCACGACGACATCGGGGGAGCGGTGCCGGGATCGATGCCGAGCCGGGCCACCAGCGTCTACGAGGAAGGCCTCATGGTGCCCCCGATCCGGCTGTGGGACCAGGGCGTGCCCAACGAGGCCGCATTGAAGATCATGACGCGCAACTCGCGCATGCCCGAGTCGCTCGCGGCCGACCTCGACGCGGAGTGCGCGGCCTGCCTCATGGGCGCGCGCCGCCTGGCCGACCTGTTCGCGCGGTACGGTCGGGACGCCGTCGAGGGGTGCTTCGACGCCATCATCGACGCCACCACGCAGACGTACCGGCGCGAGGTCCTGGCGAAAATCCCCAACGGCACCTGGGTCTGGGAGGACTACGCCGAGCACGACGGGGTCGATCCGCCGCGCCTGCACCGGCAGCGGATCACGCTCACCAAGACCCCGGAGAAGCTGGTGCTCGACTTCACCGGCACCGGCCCGCAGGCCCGGGGCCCGATCAACCACGCCGCCGACTACGCCGACGGGGTGTTCCTGGCCAAGTGGCTGGCGCCGATCCTGCGCAACCTCGCCGACACCCCGGAGCGGATGGCCGAGCTGGACGTCAACGAGGGCGTGGTGCCGCTGATGGAGTTGCGCTTCCCTCCGAAGGGGACGCTGCTCACCCCGGTCTTCCCGGCCCCCACCAACGCCCGCACCTTCGTGATCCTCCGCCTGCTCGGGGTGCTCGCCGGGGTGCTGGCCAAGGCGGTGGACGGGCGGATGCCGGCCGACCAGGAGACGATCCGCTACACCGGGATCTACGGCACCGAGGCCGACGGCACGCCGTTCCTCATGCGGGAGGTGCTCGGCGGCGGGTCGGGCGGGCGCTGGTACGCCGACGGTGAGGACACGATCCACGTGGTGCCGGACTCCCGCAACATTCCCGTGGAGTTCGCCGAGGCCCGCTGGCCGCTGCGGGTGGAGCGGCTCGGGCTCGCGGTCGACTCGGGCGGCCCCGGGCGGTACCGGGGCGGGCTCGGCTACGACAAGCACATCCGGGTGCTGCGGGACTGCCACTTCATGTCCATTGCGGACAGATCCGTGCTCGCCTGTTGGGGCGTGAACGGCGGGCAGGCCGGTCGCCCGTTCAGCGTGGTCATCGACCCCGGCGGCCCCAACGAGCGGGTGGTCGACGCGCTCGCCGACGCCGAACCGGTGCGGGCGGGCGAGATCATCCGCATCCGGACCACCGGGGGCGGCGGATGGGGCGACCCGCTGGACCGGCCGTACGCCGAGGTGCTGCGGGACGTCGCCTGGGGCAAGGTGTCGGTGGCCGGGGCCTGGGACGACTACGGCGTACGGGTCGTCGCCGTAGGCGATGGGGAGGGTTCTGCCCGCGGCGACGGTGAGCGTTACGCCGTTGACGAAGAAGCCTCCGACGCCGAGCGGGCCCGGCGACGCGCGGCCCGCCCAGCCGTACGACCGTTCTTCGACCGCGGCCCCGGCTTCGCCACGCTCTCGGGCGGCGCTCCGCACGCGGAGGTGGATCTGGTGTGACGGCCACGGCTCGCGTCACTGCCGATGCGGCGCCCGCGCCGCGCGGTCACGGTCGGGCCGGCGTCACCCGGGCGGTGATCGCCCTCGGCGGCAACGCGATGACCGCGCCCGATGGCCGGGCCCGCCCGGAGGACCAGATCGCGGCCATCACCCGCGCGGCCGGTCCGATCGCCGAGGTCGTGGCGACCGGGGCGGAGGTGGTGTTGACCCACGGCAACGGTCCGCAGGTCGGCAACCTGCTCGTGAAGAACGAACTGGCCGCTACGGTGGTGCCGCCGGTGCCGCTGGACTGGTGCGTCGCCCAGACGCAGGCCACGATCGGTGCGATGCTTCTCGATGCGTTGCCGCCGGCGTTGGCCCGGCGGGGCGTGCCCCGGCCGGTGGCCGCGCTGGTCACCCGCACCCGGGTCGACCCGGCTGACCCGAAGCTGCGCGAGCCGGCCAAGCCGATCGGCCGCTACCTGCCGGCGGAGCAGGCGCGGGTGATGGTCGAGCACGGCCAGGTGTGGCGGGACTACGGGGCGAAGGGGTGGCGGCGGGTCGTGGCCTCGCCCGAGCCGGTGGAGATCCTCGACGCCGCTCCGGTGAGCGCGTTGCTGGCCAATGGGTTCGTCGTGGTGGCCGCGGGCGGCGGCGGAATCCCGGTCGTCCGCGACGCGGACGGAACGGTCCGGGGAATCGAGGCAGTTATCGACAAGGATCTCACGGCGGCGCTGCTGGCCCGGATGGTCGGTGCCGACGTCCTGGTGATCGCCACCGATGTGCCGGCGGTGAGCCTGCGCTACGGGACGCCCGCGGCCGAGCCGATCGGCCGGGTCGACGTCCGCACCCTGCGCCGATGGCAGGCCGAGGGCCACTTCGCGGACGGATCGATGGGTCCGAAGGTCGAGGCGGCCTGCCGGTTCGTGGAGTCCGGTGGCCGACGGGCCGCCATCGCCGGCCTGGATACCATCGCCGAAGCGGTCGCCGGCCGAGCCGGAACTGTCATCGAGGGGAGTTCGTGATGCCTGAGCCTATCGAGGTACGGAAGGTGCCGCTGAAGCATGTCTCGGACGCCTCCGGGCTCACCGAGCTCATCGACGCCGGCGTGATCGAGGCCGACCGGGTCATCGCCGTCATCGGTAAGACCGAGGGCAATGGTGGCGTCAACGACTACACGCGCATCATCGCCGACCGGGCGTTCCGCGAGGTGCTGGTCGCCCGCGGCTCGCGCACCGCCGACGAGGTGGCCGGAGTGCCGATCGTCTGGTCGGGCGGCACCGACGGGGTGCTCTCCCCGCACGCCACGATCTTCGCCACGTTGCCGGCCGGATCGGTGCCGGCGACCGACGAGCCGCGGCTGACCGTGGGCTTCGCCATGAGCGAGCCGCTGCTGCCCGAGGAGATCGGGCGCCGGCCGATGATCGAGAAGGTGGCCGCCGCGGTGCGCGACGCGATGGCCCGCGCCGGCATCAGCGACCCGGCGGACGTCCACTATGTCCAGACGAAGACCCCGCTGCTGACCATCCACACGATTCGCGACGCGAAGAGCCGGGGCAAGACTGTCTGGACCGAGCACACGCACGAGTCGATGGACCTGTCCAACGGCACCACCGCGCTGGGCATCGGGGTGGCGCTGGGCGAGATCCCGTTCCCCGCCGACGAGGACGTGATGCACCGCCTGGACCTGTACTCCTCGGTCGCCTCCTGCTCCTCCGGTGTCGAACTCGACCGGGCTCAGGTCGTGGTGGTGGGCAACACCCGGGGCATCGGCGGCCGGTACCGCATCGGCCACTCCGTCATGCGGGACGCGCTGGACACGGACGGCATCTGGGCCGCCATCCGCGATGCCGGGCTGGACCTACCGGAGCGTCCACACCCGACAGACCTCAAGGGGCGGCTCGTCAACGTCTTCCTCAAGTGCGAGGCCTCCCGCGACGGCATGGTCCGGGGCCGGCGCAACGCCATGCTCGACGACTCGGACGTGCACTGGCACCGCCAGATCAAGGCTTGCGTCGGCGGGGTCGCGGCGTCGGTCACCGGCGACCCGGCGATCTTCGTGTCGGTGTCGGCCGCGCACCAGGGCCCCGACGGCGGCGGCCCGGTCGCCGCGATCGTCGACCTCGGCGAGTGACCGCTGTGGCGGCGTAAACCTGAGATCTTGGAGGATAAGACCCTCTATAGGGGGTGCAGTCCTCCAAGATCTGCGAAAGGAAGGAGCGGGTGCGGTGAGC
>JADGGF010000201.1 GCA_019690055.1 Micromonosporaceae bacterium | reverse complement strand
CCCCCCGACCATCGGGCATCGTCACCACGAGCCCAACGCCGTGCCGACCAACCAGTGGCTGAGACCGTACGCTCCCGTGACCTGACCGGGCCCGTGATCAGTGGGCTCGGGCCGACCAGCGCGCCCGCCGAAGGATGACCGCCCCGTGACCGTCGCCGTCGCCGCCGTGCCCAGCCCGGTTTCCGCCGTCCGGCGCCCCCGCCGGGGTACCGAGCTCGGCTTGCTGATCCTGGCGATGCTCGTCGTCCTGATCTACTCGGCGGCGGTGCAGGCCGGGCTGATGGAGCGGATCACGCCGATGTTCTGGCTGCCGGTGGCGGTGGTCTTCGCCATCTTCCTCAGCGTGCACATCGCGGTGCGATTCCTGGCGCCGCACGCGGATCCGGTCCTGCTGCCCACGGTCGCCCTCATCAACGGGCTGGGCGTGGCGTTCCTGCGGCGGCTGGACCTGGCCGCGGCCCCGCCGGAGATGCGCGAGCAGTTGTCGCTCTTCACCGGGGACGCGATCCGGCAGATCCAGTGGACGGCCGCCGCCGCCGTGGGCGCCGTGCTGTTGCTGGCGTTGATTCGGGATCATCGGCTGCTGTCCCGCTACGCCTACACGCTCGGCCTGGTCGGCATCATCCTGGTGGCGACCCCGGCACTGCTTCCGTCGCGCTTCTCGGAGATCAACGGCGCGAAGCTGTGGATCCTGCTCGGCGGGTTCTCGATCCAGCCCGGCGAGTTCGCCAAGCTGGCGCTGCTGTCGTTCTTCGCCTACTACCTGGTGACCAAGCGCGAGGTGCTGTCGCTGGCGAGCCGACGCTTCCTCGGCATCGACTTCCCGCGTCCGCGCGACCTGGGTCCGGTGCTGGTCATCTGGGGCCTGTCGCTGCTGATCCTCGTCTTCGAGAAGGACCTCGGCACGTCGCTGATGTTCTTCGGCATGTTCGTCGTGACGGTCTACATCGCCACCGAGCGGGCGAGCTGGCTGATCATCGGCCTGCTTCTCTTCTTCGGCGGGGCCACGGTGGCCTGGGCGCTGGGCGAGGTCATCGGTGGGCCGTTCAGCAACTTCGCCAGTCGGGTCGAGGTGTGGCGGCAGCCGTTCGCGGACGCCGACGACGCGGGGCTGCAGCTCACCCAGTCCCTGCTCGGGCTGGGCACGGCGGGCATCTTCGGTGCGGGGCCGGGCAACGGCCTGCCGTACGTACCCCAGCTGGACCGGTTCGTGATTCCGCTGGTGCACAGCGACTTCATCTTCGCCGGCATCGGCGAGGAGATCGGGCTGTTCGGGTTGACCGGGCTGCTGGTGTGCTACCTGCTGATCGTCATCCGCGGCCTGCGCATCGGCATCATGGTGCGTGACTCGTTCGGGAAGTTGCTCGCCGGTGGCTTGGCGTTCACCTTGGGGCTGCAGGTCTTCGTCATCATCGGCGGGGTCACCGGCCTCATCCCGCTCACCGGCCAGACCACGCCGTTCATGTCGGCCGGCGGATCGTCGTTGGTGGCGAACTGGCTGTTGGTGGCGCTGCTGCTGCGCATCTCGGACGCGGCGCGGCGGCCGGCGACGCTCACGGTCGGCGGATCGGTCCCGCCGCCACCCGTGAGCACGCTGCACGAGGCACCCACGGAGGTGATCCCATGAACGCGCCTCTGCGTAAGGCCGGTCTGGTGATGATCCTCCTGTTTGGACTGCTCTTCGTCCAGCTCAACGTGATCACCGTCGTCCGGGCCGACGAGTACCGCAACGACACCCGGCACAACAGCTTCCGGCTCCTCCAGCAGGACTACGAGCGCCAACGGGGAAATATCGTCGTCGATGGCGAGGCGGTGGCCCTGAGCACGGCGACCGCCGACACCTTCCGCTACCTGCGCGGATACCCGTACGGCCCGCTGTACGCCCACACGGTCGGCTACCGCCCCGTCTACGGCGAGGTGACCGGGATCGAGGCGATCGAGAACGACATCCTCAACGGCAGCGCCAGTGTCTTCACCGCCGACCGGTTGCTGGAGATGATCACCGGCAAGAAGTCCAACGGCGGCAACGTTCTGCTGACCCTGAGCCACTCCGTGCAGGAGACGGCGTACAACGCGCTGCTGAACAACTCGACGAGCAGCAAGGTCGGTGCCGTGGTCGCCCTGGATCCGACCACGGGCGCGGTGCTGGCGATGGTCTCCACGCCGAGCTTCGACCCGAACCCGTTGGTGGCGCATGACTTCGACACCGCGACCGCCGAGTACGACCGGCTGCTCGCCGACCCTGGCCGTCCGCTGATCAACCGGGCGGTCGCGGAGCGGTTCCCGCCCGGGTCGACGTTCAAGGTCATCGTCGCCGCGGCGGCGCTGGAGCAGGGCCTCACGCCGGACAGCGTGCTGGCCGGCGGGGAGAGCTACACGGCCCCGCAGACGACGACGCCGATCCGGAACGCCCAAGGCGTGGTGTGCCCGGACGAGATCACGTTGCTGCAGGCCCTGCAGGTCTCCTGCAACACGGCGTTCGCCCGCTACGGCGTCGAGCACCTCGGCACCGAGACGCTCAAGCGGGTGGCGCGCGAGTTCGGGTTCGAGACGGCGCCGACGTTCGACCGGGACGACGACAACCGCATGGGGGTGGCGATCAGCGAGACCGGGCCGATGTCCGGGGAGGACGGCACGCCCGACCCGGCGGCGCTCGCCCAGTCCTGCATCGGGCAGCGCGACGTCGTCATGACCCCGCTCCAGGGCGCGTTGCTGGCGGCGGCGGTCGCCAACGACGGCGTGCAGATGCGGCCGTACCTGATCGACACCATTCAGGACGCGAACCTCATCCCGATCTGGCGGGCCACGCCCTCCAGCCTGCGCCGACCGGTATCCTCGGCGGTCGCCGGACAGCTGCGCGAGATGATGGACGCCGTCGTCCGCAACGGTACGGGCACAAATGCTCAGATCGACGGGTTTGAGGTAGGCGGCAAGACGGGGACGGCGCAGAATGGGGATGCGCCGGACCACGGATGGTTCATCGGGTATGCCCGCACGAGCGGCGGCCAGCCGGTGGTGGCGGTCGCGGTGTTGATCCAGAACGCGGGGCCGGGGGGAAGCGCGCAGGCCACGGCGATCGCGGGACAGGTCATGCGCGCGGCGATCGCGGCCAAAGGACTAGGTTGACGGACGGGGCGTTGCCGTGGGCGGGACGAGTGTGATGGGGTCGAGATGATCAGCCCTGGAACAGTGCTGGGCCAGCGGTACCGGCTGGACGAGCGCATCGCCAGCGGTGGGATGGGCGACGTCTGGCGGGGTGTCGACGACGTGCTCGGCCGCACGGTCGCCGTGAAGTTGCTGCTGCCCTCGCTCCTGGAGGAGCCGGGCTTCACCGAGCGGTTCCGCGGCGAGGCCCGCACGATGGCGACGATCAGCCACCCCGGCGTGGTCGATGTCTACGACTACGGCAGCGACGCCGCCATCGGGGCGTACCTGGTCATGGAGTACATCCACGGCGAGGCGCTGTCCCGGACGCTCGCCCGCGTCGGCCGGCTGACCGCCGGCCGCACGATGGCGCTCGTCGCCCAGGCGGCCGAGGCCCTGCACGCCGCGCACCAGGCCGGGGTGGTGCACCGTGACGTCAAACCCGGCAACCTGCTCGTACGCCCGGACGGGACGCTGGTGCTGACCGATTTCGGCATCGCTCGGCAGGCGGGCGCCGCCCAGCTCACCGCCGACGGCTCGGTCCTCGGCACGGCGTCGTACATCTCGCCGGAGCAGGCGATGGGCGAGAAGGCGACGCCGCTGTCCGACATCTACGCGCTGGGTGTGGTCGCCTACCAGTGCCTGTCCGGCTACCGCCCGTTCGAGGGCGACAACCCGCTTGAGATCGCCATGCGGCACGTCCGGGAGCAGCCTCCGCCGATGCCGCCCGACGTCCCGCCCAGCGCCCGGGCGGTGGTGGAGCGGGCGATGAACAAGCGCCCCACCGACCGCTACCCGAACGCGGCCGCGTTCGCCGTGGAGGCTCGCCGGGTGGCCGCTCAGCTCGGTACGAGCGCGCCGCAGCCGGCCATGGTGGCCGTCGCGGCGGGGCGGCCGGTGACAGGGACGTCAGCGCCAGTGACCCGACCGCTGCACTCGCCGCTGGGGCCGAGTGGATACGCTGGTCACTCCGGTGACATCCGGGTTCCGCGCCGCCGGAGCGGGCCGAGCGCGGGCACTCTGGTGGCCCTCATCGTGGCGGTCGTGGTCGTGGCGGTATGTGTCGGCGCGGCAATCGCGCTCATCCAGCATCGGACGCCACCGCAGTCACTCCCGAAGGAGACAACGGCGGCTACCGTACCAGGCGTCGTCTCTAGCGACGGTGGCACGGACAGCGGAGGGCAAGGCACACCATGACACAGGCCCGCCTCCTCGGGGGGAGGTATCAGGTCGGCGAGCTGCTGGGCTACGGCGGCATGGCCGAGGTCCACCGCGGTCGTGATCTTCGCCTTGGACGCGACGTCGCGATCAAGATGCTGCGGACCGATTTGGCCCGGGATGACACGTTCCAACTGCGGTTCCGACGCGAGGCCCAGAACGCCGCGTCGCTGAACCACCCGGCGATCGTCGCCGTCTACGACACCGGCGAGGAGCGGGGGTCGAGCGGCGAGTCCCTGCCGTACATCGTGATGGAGTACGTGAACGGCCGCACGCTCAAGGAGGTCCTCGCGGTCGAGGGGCGGCTGATGCCCCGCCGGGCGCTGGAGATCGTCGCCGAGATCTGTTCGGCGCTGGAGTTCAGCCACCGGCACGGCATCATTCACCGGGACATCAAGCCGGGCAACGTGATGCTCACCCAGACCGGCCAGATCAAGGTCATGGACTTCGGTATCGCCCGGGCACTGGCGAGCAGCGGCTCGACCATGACCCAGACGTCCGCGGTGATCGGCACGGCGCAGTACCTCTCGCCCGAGCAGGCCC
Organism: Micromonosporaceae bacterium; assembly: GCA_019690055.1. Taxonomy (GTDB): domain Bacteria; phylum Actinomycetota; class Actinomycetes; order Mycobacteriales; family Micromonosporaceae; genus DATBGZ01. Next base: position 2,921 of record JADGGF010000201.1, on the reverse strand, counting down.
GGGGGGAGTCGGTCGACGCTCGCAGCGACGTCTACGCGACCGGCTGCGTGCTCTACGAGCTGCTGTGCGGGCAGCCCCCGTTCGTGGGGGACAGCCCGGTCAGCGTGGCCTACCAGCACGTGCGGGAGGATGCCCGCCCGCCGAGCCTGCTCAACCGCGACGTGACGCCCGCGATCGACGCGGTGGTGCTCAAGGCCCTGGCCAAGAACCCGCTCAACCGCTACCAGAGCGCGGCCGAGATGCGGGCCGACCTGCTGCGCGCGGCGGCGGGCCGCCCGGTGTACGCCGAGCCGGTCATGATCGACCACGGACCCGGCACGACCCGGCCGGTTCGGCCGACGACGGGTGGTCGACCCATGCATGGCCGCCCCGATCCGCGGCGCCGGCGTCCGTCTCCCTGGGCGATCGCCGGGCTGTCCGGGCTCGCCGTCGTGGCGGTGATCGCGCTGGTGATCGGCCTGCTCATGACGCGGGACCGGACGGTCGAGGTGCCCAATCTGGTGGGCATGACCAAGGATGCCGCCCAGGCTCAGTTGACCAGCGCCGGGCTTCAGGTCCACCTCGAGCCGCAGACCGACCCGAACTGCACCGTGAACGAGATCATCAAGCAGGACCCGGCGCGGGGGGCGGCGGTCCCCCGCAACTCAACCGTTCGGCTCACGTGGTGCGCGGGTTCCGGCGTGGTGAAGATCCCGCAGGTGATCGGTCTGCCAAAGGACACGGCCGCGCAGCTGCTCACCGAACGGAAGCTGAAGCCGGTGATCAAGGACGTGGACAGCTCCAAGGACCTGGGTACGGTCATCGCCGTCACGCCGGGCGAGGGTGAGACCGTCGGCGAGGGCACCGAGGTCACCCTGGAGGTGTCGAAGGGCAACTACAAGGAAGTGCCCGACGTGCGTGGCTTCTCCGAAGAAGCTGCTACGGCGATCCTGAACAACGCCGGGTTCCTCATCGTCCAGCCGATCCCGCGGCCGGTCACCGACCAGGCCCAGGATGGCAAGGTCATCGACCAGAGCCCGGCGGGCGACACGGAGGCGAATCCAAACTTCCAGGTCAATATCTACATCGGCCAGTATGAAGCGCCGCCGACCACCGCACCGCCGACGACCGTGACGCCGACGGCAACGCCATCGGCCGACGGCTGATCGAGCCAACCTCCGGGTTGAGCCGGACAACTGACCGGCCCACATGACCGACCGGGCCGGATGCCTGCCTGGGCCACAGAACTGGCTGGGCTACCCAATTGACCGGGCCTTCGCCTGCCTCGGGTCAGGCGAAGGCCGATCCGGTCACGCTGACCAGGCTCGGACGCCGGTCAGGCGAAGGCGGCGACGCGACGGGCCTCGACCTCGGCGGCCAGCGCCGGGGCCCGCTCGAGCGCGCTGGAGTGGCCCAGCGAGTCCAGCCAGTTGGCGAGCATCAGGTGACCGCCCTGGGTGAGGACCGACTCGGGGTGGAACTGGACGCCCTCCAGCGGCAGCGTGCGGTGCCGCATCGCCATGACCACCCCGGAATCCGCCGTCCGGCCGGTGACCTCGATCTCGGCAGGCAGGGTTGACTCCACGACGGCGAGCGAGTGGTACCGCGTGGCAGTGAACGGGTCGGGCAGACCGCGCAGGATGCCCGCCCCATCGTGCGTCACGAGCGAAGTCTTGCCGTGCAGCAGCTCCGGCGCCCGGGCCACGGTGGCGCCGAAGGCTTCGCCGATGGCCTGGTGCCCGAGGCACACGCCGAGCATCGGGATGGCGTCGCCGTACTCCTTGATCAGCGAGGGCATGATGCCGGCGCGGGACGGCGTACCGGGGCCGGGCGAGAGGAGGATGCCGTCGGGCCGGAGCCGGCCCACCTCGGCCAGGTCGATCTCGTCGTTGCGGTAGACCTCGCACGCCACGTCGAGCTGGCCCAGGTACTGCACCAGGTTGTACACAAACGAGTCGTAGTTGTCGATGACCAGCACGCGCATCGCGACGGTTCCATCCTCACGGCGGTCCGACCTGCACGTCGTCGAACGGCAGGAGCGGGTGAACGGCGGGAAATACCCAGAACCACAGTATGGCCCCAGCCATGGCCGCCAGGAGGACCGAGCCGATGATCTTGCCGGGCCGCCCGAACGGCAGTCGACGCCAGATCCACCCGTACATCGCCTCACAACCCCTCGAGTTCGGCGGGACGCCCGGCCGACGTGGCCTGGGTCCGCGCCAGCGTCGCGTGCACGACCAGCCGCTCGTAGTTGTTCCAGCGCGGGTTGCAGGTGGTGATCGTGAGGTTGGCCTCGGTCGGCTGGACGCCCGGCTGGCTCGGCACGGGTGCCACGACCTCGAGCGCGGTCGGTGGGACGATCCGTACCTGGGTGACCCGGTAGATGTACCACTGGGAGTGGGTCTCGACGATCACCGCGTCGCCCGCCTGGACGCGGTCCAGATCCCAGAAGATCGCGGGACTGCGGTGCCCGGCCACCGAGAAGTTGCCGATCTGGCCAGGCATCGCGGTGTCCGGATAGTGGCCCGGCGCGTACTCGATGTCCTGCGGGTCGACGCCCTCGACGACCACCCAGGAGGAGCGCAGCCGGGGTAGGTACAGGCGACCGATGGCGTCACCGGGAGAGACGGCCAGCGGCTCGGGGGTCGGGTCGGCCGGCGCGTCCGCCGGCTCGGTCGGCGCGACCGTGGGCTCCTCCGCCCACTGCTGCTCCAGCTGCGCGTCGAGCGCCTTCTGGTGCTCGGCCACCTCCGCGGCCCGGCCCCAGATCTCGTAGGCCGAGAAGAGCGCCACCACCAGCCCGAGGGTGGTGATCACCTCGCCGATGGTGCGCACGATCGGGCGCATCACCATGCGTCGGCCCAGCCCGGCCGATCCGGCTGCGGTCCGGGCTGGATTGAGCGAGATGATGGCGTTTGTCGGGTTGTCCCGCGGTGTGACGT
>JADGGF010000200.1 GCA_019690055.1 Micromonosporaceae bacterium | reverse complement strand
TCCGGGTGGCGTCTGGGGTGGTGGAAACCAGGCCAGACGATGCAGAGAGGCGCTGTGGATCGCTCCGATCGCGAGTACGACGAGTTCGTACGGTCGCGCACGCCCGCGCTGTTGCGGCTGGCGTATCTGCTGACCGGGGATCAGCACCTGGCCGAGGATCTCGTGCAGACCGCGCTGGCCCGGACCCATCAGGCTCGGCGTTGCCGACCGCCAGTTGACGCCGAGCCAGCGGGCGGTGCTTGTGCTGCGTTTACGTAGCGTTCGCGCCGGTCGGCGGATTCTGGGCCCGCTATCCGAATGTCTACACCCCGGCCGGAACGGTCGCGACGGTCCTGCCCCGGCCCCCGGACTTCCCGCCGGGGCCGCTGGTGACCACCCAGGCGATCTCGGCGAATGGTCGGTTCGTCACACTTTGGACTTGGTGGCGCCGATCCCGGCTACACGCGAGATGCGCCGTGGCTGTACGACACGGCGACCGGCCAGTTCCTCACGACCGAGCAGGTTCTCGGGACCGCGCACGCCGACGAGCAGATCACGAACGTCGTCTTCCTGGCCAACGGCGGGATGGTGGTCCCCACCTACGATCCGGCCGTGGCCACCCACGCCTGGCACTACGTCGCCCAGCTCGGATCCGTGGTCGCGACGGTCGATGCTCCCGGCCCGATCCTCACTGGTCGATTCACCTACCTGCCCTGACAGCACCCCACAGTAGAGCCGCGCCGCGGCGAGGGACGAGCAGCGAGCTGCGCAGCCGCCCACAGAACGGGCCACCGTGGAGCCTCCATCACAAGGCAGTGTGCGAACTGGCGGGCAGCGTCGCCGCTCTGGCACACTTCCCGGCGGCGCGCTGTGGGGAGGAACGATGCGGTGGCGCAGTTTTGTCGCCATTGGGGACAGCTTCACCGAGGGCTTGAACGACATCCTGCCGGACGGGCGGCTGCGCGGATGGGCGGATCTGGTCGCCGCCCGGCTCGCCGCCGAGCGCGCCGCCCGGTCCACCTCGGCGGAGCCGCGCAGTGGCGAGGGACGAGCAGCGAACAGTGGAGCCGCCAACGGAAGCACCGCGGGCCAGCCGCTCGGTGGCGAGGGACGAGCAGCGAGCAGCGGAGCCGCCATCAGCACCGACGACGGTGGCTTCCGGTACGCCAACCTGGCGGTGCGCGGCCGACTGTTCCACCGGATCGTCGATGAGCAGGTGCCGGTCGCGCTGGAGATGGCGCCGGACCTGGTCAGCTTCGCCGGGGGCGGCAACGACGCGCTGCGGCCATCCTTCGACCCGGCGCCGCTGCTGGCCCGCTTCGACGAGCTCGTCCGGACGTTCCGGGCGACCGGGGCCGACGTGATCCTCTTCCGCTGGGTCGACGTCTCCAACCGCCTGCCCGGGCGCCGGCTGATCCTGCCCCGGACGCGGATCCTCAACGACGCGGTCGCCGAGATGGGCGACCGCCATGGTGCGGTCGTGGTCGATCTCTGGGAGGACGACGAGTTCCAGAACCCGCTGCTGTGGAGCGACGACCGGCTGCACCTGTCAACGGCCGGTCATCAACGGGTGGCCGCCCACGTGCTGACCAGGCTGGGCGTGGACCCGGACCCGCAGTGGTGGGCCTCCCCTGGCCAGCCGCCGCGCCTCAGTTGGCCCCTCGCCCGCGTGCAGGACCTGCGGTGGGCCCGCGAGCATCTCGCGCCGTGGATCAAGCGCCGTCTCACCGGCCGGTCCAGTGGCGACCTCCTCGGCGCGAAGCGCCCGACGCTCGCCCCGTTCCCGGACTGACGGCGCGGGCGGTCACCGCGGACCGGCGGCGAGCAGGATCAGGGCGGCGCTGGGGGCGCAGCGAACCCGGCCGGCGGCCACGGCCGCGGCGGCCTCGGCGATGGGGATCTCGTGCACGCGCAGGTCGTGTTCGCCCGGCTCCAGGCTCGGCGTCCCCGGGCGCGGGTTGCGCACCATCCACAGATGTACGCGCATCTTTGTCAGCCCAGGGAGTGGGTAGAGCCAACCGCGGCTGGTCCACCGGCCGCCGCGGTAGCCAGTCTCCTCGGCCAGCTCGCGCTTGGCCGAGGTGAGGACCTCCTCATTCGGCTCGACCCGGCCGCCGGGTAGCTGCAGCAGCGGGCCGACAAGATAGTGATGCTGTTCGACGACGAGGATCCGGTCCGCGACGAGCGCGGCCACCCGTACCTGGTCGTCGGTCTCCACCCAGTCGTACCCGATGCGCGCTCCGCTGGGGTTGAGCACCTGGTCGCTGTGCACCCGGAGGCGGCGCCCGCGGTACGGGACGTCGGTGGTGAGGGTTCGCCACGGGCCGACCGGATCAGACACGAGTGTCACACCGCGGAGGCTATCTTGCGGCGGCGAGAAAGGGACCTCGTTGCCCGTCTCCTCTGGCGGTCGCATCGCCCTAGAATGGCGCCCCGGAGGCCGGAGGAGGACCATGCTGCCCCCCATTCTGGAAATCTACGTCGTCTGGCACCCCGGGGACCGCGGCGGCCTTCGTGTCTCCGACGCCATGGTCAACCATTTCCAGGGCAGTACGTTTTCCGGTCTCATTGGTGGAGCTATAGAGGTATACATTCGTTCGGAAGGATGGAAGTCGCCGGGCGACGCCCCGCGCCCCATACCGTTTCCGACGCCCGACGAGGACAACCCACCGGGATTCCCGCAGCAGCAACTGTTCACCGCCGTGGTTCCGGTGGTGGGCACCGAGCTCGCCGCCGCCGTGGAGCCCGGCGCCGGACCGTGGTACGACTACCTGACCGGGATCGTCCGCGCGCAGCAGAACAACCCCGACCGGGTGGCCGTCTTCCCGGTCGCCACCGAGTCGGCGGCGGCCCACGGGACCGTGCTCGGCACGATCCTGGAGCCGTTCCACGGGATCGGTCGCGGGTGGCTGACCACCGGCGAGGAACGGTCCCAGACCTGGTGTCGCGATCTGGCCCAGGGCGTGGCGCAGCACTTCGGCGCCCCGCGCGGCCCGTTCGGCGGCGACGCCGGCCGCCGGCTGACCGTCTTCATCAGCCACACCAACGAGGACCCCGGCAGCGGCCCGGCGGACGTCGGGATCGCCGAACGGGTCCGAGAGATCGTGGCCCGGACGCGGCTGAATGATTTCTTCTCGGCCAGCGATCTGCAGCCGGGCCGTCACTGGGGTCGGGAGCTGGCCGAGAAGGCGGCGAGCAGCGCCCTGCTCGCCGTGCGCACCAGTACGTACGCCAGCCGCCCGTGGTGCCAGCGGGAGATGCTGCTCGCGAAGACCGCGGGCATGCCGATCGTGGTCCTCGACGCCCTCGAGCACCCCGAGGAGCGCGGCTCCTTCCTCATGGACCACGTCCCTCGGGTCCGGGTGCGGCGCGAGGCGGACGGCTGGCGCGACGACGACATCCTGGCCGGCCTGAACCTGCTGGTCGACGAGTGTCTCAAGCACGCCCTGTGGCAGCGGCAGGGCCAGTTGGCCGTGCCCGAGGTGAGCTCGGTCCCACCCCCGGCCGCGGCGACGTGGTGGGCCCCGCACGCGCCCGAGCCGGTGACGCTGGTCGCCTGGCTGCGGGAGCAGATCGACCACGGACACCTGCCCGCGGAGGGACCGATCCGGATCGTCCATCCCGATCCACCGATCGGCCCGGACGAGTGCTCCGTGCTCGACCAGATCGTGCGCCTGGCGGGCCTCGCCAACCCACTCGACATCGTGACGCCGCGGGTGCTCGCGGCCCGGGTGCCATGAACGGCCAGGGTGCCATGAGCGGTCGGGGTGCCGTGGGCGGTGCGGGCGAGGTCGACCCCGCCGTCGACGGTCAGTGGCGGTTGGGCATCTCGGCCTCCCGCAGCCCCGACCTGGCCCGGCTCGGTCTGCTCGAAACCCACTACCGGGTCGCGATCGGCGAGATCACCCGGTCGGTGCTGCTCGCCGGGGGCGGAATCATCTACGGCGGCCGGCTCGATCCCGATGGCTACACCACGTTCATGCTGCGCGAGTTGCAGCGGTACGCCCGCCGGGACCGCCCGCTGCTGACCTGCCTCGCCTGGGACGTGCACCGAGGCATGAGCCCGACGGAGGTGGAGGACTTCCGCCGTGAGCTGGGCCTGTTCGGTCGCCTGGTCTGTCTGGACCCGGATGGCCGGCCGCTGCCCGACCACGTGCTCGCCGACCGTACGGCAGTCTCCGATGTGGACGGTGTGCCCGGGGACACCCTGGCCCGTGGGCTGGCCGGATTGCGTCGCTACATGGCCGACTATCAGGTCGGGCGGGTGTTCCTCGGGGGCCGCCGGGAGGGCTTCGAGGGCAGCATGCCGGGCGTGCTCGAGGAGCTGCTGATCACGCTCGAGCGAGGCCAGCCCACCTATCTGGCCGGTGGGTTCGGTGGGGTGACCTACGACGTCGCCCGGCTGCTCGGCGTGCAGGGGGGCCAGTGGCCGATCGGTGACGACGCCATCACGGATCCCCGCTACCAGGCGGGCCTCGATGCGCTGCGCAGGCTGGTCGATTCGGGCCGGTACACCGGGCTGAACAACGGGCTCACCGAGGAGGAGAACCGGTGGCTCACCATGTCGCACCGGCCCGGGGAGATCGCGAGCCTCGTCTCGCGCGGGCTGCAGCGCGTGCTCGACGAACGGTGGCCGCGCCGTGCGTGAGTCCCGGTGAGTCCAGTCAGGACGTTTGTTCCGTCCGTCTGGCGGGTGGTCCCCGCCCTTGCCGCCAAAGGACGGGGACCGAGACCCCGTGCGGCCGTGCATCCCCCCGCGCGACCGTGACCCCATCGTCCCGGCTCACCCGGGACCCCGGCCAGAGTTGTCCGTTGCCTATTCGGACCGTAGCGGTGCACTTACGATGAGCGCGGCGACGAGCGTCAGGGAGGCATCGTGAGCGAAACGACGGCGCAGGTGCTCGCCGACTTCGGGGCCACGCTGCGCCGGCTGCGCCGGCAACGACATATGTCGCTCAGTCAGCTCGCCCGGGCGGTCCACTACAGCCGCGGTCACGTCAGCCGCATCGAGAATGGTCTCAAGCGCCCCAGTGAGACATTCGCCCGGTTGTGCGACGGTGTGCTCGGCACCGGAGGCGTACTTCTGCGTCACCCGGCCGTGGCCCGGCCGAAGGTCGAGCCCGGCTCGATGCCGACCCTCGAGGGGTTCGGCCAGACGCCGTGGGTGCTGCGGCTGGCGCCCGACGGTTCGGGCTCGTGGGAGGCGTACGGGCTCACCCACCCGCTGCGGGTCGGCCCGGCTCCCCTGGCCGAGCAGTGGACGCTCTTCGGCGCGCTGCGCAGCATGGGGCGGACGACGCGGCCGGCGGTCGTGCTGCCCCTGGCGGCGGCGTTCTTCTCGGTCGTCCGGTCGGCGGTGGCCTCGTCGGTCGGCCGGGCCCGCCGCGACCAGATGATCGTGGGCGCCCGTCTCGCCGAGTACCTCGGCTGGATGTGGCAGGAGGCCGGTGACGACGACGCCGCGTTGACCTGGACCGGCTGGGCGGTCGAGATCGCGCGGGAGGCCGAAGACGTCGAGATGAGTGAGTACGCCGCGGCCCGGCGGGCCCTGGTCGCGCTCTACCGCCGCGACGCCGCCCAGGTCGTGGCCCTCACCGAACGACCGGCCGCGACGGCGTCGCCTCGGGTGCGGTGGCTGTCCGCGCTGCGAGAGGCCCAGGGGCACGCCCTCGCCGGTGATGCGACGCGCTGCCTGGCCGCGCTCGACCGCGCCCGCGCCCTCGCCAGCCGAGCCGCGGACTGCAGTGAACCCGCTGTCCTCGGTCCGGCCATGGCCAGCGATCGGCTCGCGGCCGTCACCGGCTGGTGCCTGTACGACCTGGGGCGCCCGGGCGAGGCGGTCCCCGAGCTGCGCCGCGCCATCGCCACCATGGCCCCGCGCACCCGGGAGCACGCCCGCTTCGGGGTACGGCTCGCGCTCGCCTACGCCGCCAGCGGTGACCTGGCCAGCGGGTGCGCCCTGATGGCGCAGCTGCTGGACGCGGTCCTGCAGGTGGATTCCGCGACCATCCGGTGGGACCTGCGCGCCTTCGGCCAGATCATCGATCGCCATCACCGTGATCCGGATGCCGCCGCGCTGCGGCAACGCCTGGCGGTCGCCCTGACACCCGCCCGGTGAGGCCCGGTCCGCCCGGCGGGAGCCGGCGACGCGGTGGAGCGTGGTCGGCGGGGCCGAACGGTCGTTCAGCTCCTGGGCGCCGGCGGTTAGGCTGACCGGCTGTGACGGCGCAGCGGGACCGGGGCACGCGGGTCGCGACCGGACGGCGGCGGTCGCGGCGGGAGGAGATCCTCGACGTCGCGGTCGGCCTCTTCGCCAGCCGGGGGTACGACGGCGTGTCGATGGACGCGATCGGCGCGGCGGCCGGGGTGACGGGGCCGGCGCTCTACCACCACTTCAAGGGCAAGGAGGCGATGCTCGCCGCCGCGCTCTACCCGGTGAGCGAGAGCCTGCTGAACGGGGGCCGCGCCCGGGTCGCCCAGCACGCCGACGACCCGGAGGCGGCGCTGGCCGCCCTCGTCGACTTCCACGTCGATTTCGCGCTGGCCAACCCGGCGGTGATCGCCCTGCACCTGCACGAGCTCGATCGGCTGCCTGAGCAGCCCCGTCGGGAGATCCGTCGGTTGCAGCGCCTCTATGTCGAGGTATGGGTCTCCACCATTACCGCGCTGCGGCCGGAGCTGACCGCCGCCGAGGCCCGGGTGCTGGCCCACGCGACGTTCGGCCTGATGAACTCGACCCCGTTCCTCTCGGTGGAGGTGGACCGCAGTCGCAGCGCCGCCCTGCTGCGCAACGCCGCTCTCGCCGCCCTGCGAGCCTGACCCACCAGCCCGGCCCATCAGCCCGACTTATTGCCCGGAATGCGGCGATTCGGTGGCCGCCCGTATCGCGAGCACGGCGACCGGTCGGATGCGCGTGCATCTGCGAAGGCTGCGCACAGGCTGTGGATAACCGTGTGGACAATCGGTCGCCGCTGTGGACGACGCCTGTGATGGCTGTTACCTGGGCGTGTCGTTACCCCGGGTGTGTCGTTACCGGGCCCCGAGAGGACTGGCGAGCAGCCTTGTTCGGACGCGACGATGGTGCGCCAGGCCCCCTTCCGGACGCGGATCGCCGCCGGCCCGCCCCACCGGGTGGTGTCAGCTCTCCCCGATCCGGGTCCCGGGCCACCCTGTTGACAGACACCGCTCTCCACAAGAGAACCCGTTCTCCACAAGAGAACCCGGCCGACGAGGACACCCCCTCGAGAAAGGACGCCACCATGACCGTGCCGCCGCCGGATCAGGCCCAGCAGCCCATTACCCGTCCCACCGACGGACCGGTCATCGAGTCGCTGCTCGTGGCGAACCGAGGGGAGATCGCCCGGCGGGTGATCCGGACTGCCGCCCGGCTGGGCATCCGGACGGTCGCGGTCTACTCGGAGGCCGACGCCGGGCTGCCCTTCGTCCGCGAGGCCGACGAGGCCGTCCCGATCGGTCCGGCCGCGCCGGCTCAGTCGTACCGCAACGTCGACGCGATCCTGGCCGCGGCGAAGCAGACCGGCGCGGCGGCGATCCACCCCGGGTACGGGTTCCTGTCGGAGAATGCCGAGTTCGCCCGGGCCGTGACGGCCGCCGGGCTGGTCTGGGTCGGGCCGAGCGCCGAGGCGATCACCGCGATGGGCGACAAGATCAATGCGCGCAACCTGACGGCCGCGGCGGGTGTGCCGGTCGCGCCGGGTACCGCCGAGCCGGTGACCGACGTCGAGGCGGCCGTGCAGCAGGCACTGGCGATCGGCTACCCGGTGATGGTGAAGGCGGCCGCGGGCGGGGGCGGCATGGGGATGGGCGTGGCCCTGGACGTGGCGGGCC
>JADGGF010000199.1 GCA_019690055.1 Micromonosporaceae bacterium | reverse complement strand
CGGCTGCGTCTTATGTTTATACGAGACAGGACCAGACAAGGACCCGAGGACCACGAGCCCGCCGAGGCCCGCGGTTCACCACGCCGAATGACTGTATGTATTTCGCGCGCCTCCAGCAGCGAAGGTTCCTGACGCTCAGGCGCGCGGCGCCGCCTGGGTCGGGACGCCGGGGCTGACCGACGGCGGCAGGGGCAGCCGGTGGCGGAACTGCGCGGGGATGCGCAGCGCCTTCGGGTCGAGGTGGTCGATGAGGTCCACCAGGTCGTTCTGCAGGCGTACCAGCCGGTCGTCGCGACCCCGCTCGACCAGCTCGTCGACCTCCCGGCGCAGCCGGTCGAACCAGACCCGGAAGTCCGGGTCCTCGTCGAGCCGCTCGCAGAACGTCGCGTACCCCATGCACTCGCTGCGTGGCCCCTCGGACGCGCCGGTCGGCACCATCATCACCTCGGCGATCGCCCGCTGATGCCCCCGGAAGATCCGGAACGGACCGCTCAGCCCCTCGGAGGCCTGAATCGTGAGCTGGGCCTGCATGAGCAGCGCCATGAGCTGGCGGTTGTGGGCCTCGTCGCCGACGTCGAGGAAGCGCAGCTCCCGGCGGACGATCTCGACCCAGGTCAGGTACTCGGCCAGCGCGTACACGGTGTAGTCGCGGGCGTAGCGCTCCTGCTCCGGGTCGCCGCAGCGCAGCCAATTGGCCAGGTAACCGTTGCGGACGATGTTGTAGATGCGGCTCTGCAGCGTGTGGGCGGCGTCGAGCAGCGGGTCCCGGTACTGGCGCAGGATGCGCAGCGCGGTGGCGACCTCGTCCTCCGCCTTGCGGCGTCGCTCCAGCTCATGCTCGAACTCCCGGGCCTTGCGGTTGGCGCGGGCGCTGAAGATGCCGGCGCCGAGCGACAGCACGGCCGAGACCAGGGCTACGACGAGCTCCACGTTGATGTCGGTCACGCCGGACATCATGCTCCACACGATCAATACCCGCGCAAGGGCCACCGTTAAGGCGGCCCCGGGTCAGGCCCGGACGCGACTCGGAGAAAACCGGGGCGGACGTAACTCGGAGAAATCAGGCGCGGACGTACTCGGAGAAGTCAGGCGCGGACGTACTCGGAGAAGTCATGGTCAGCGAAGGGGCCGACCACGGCGAGCGAGGGCTGCTGGCCGTACACCTCGCGGGCGACCGCCCGCACCTCGTCCGGGGTGACCGCGTCGACGGCGGCGAGGACCTGGTCGACGGTGAACAGCTCGTCGTAGAGCAGCTCGCCCTTGCCGAGCCGGGACATCCGCGAGCCGGTGTCCTCGAGGCCGAGCACAAGCGAGCCCTTGAGCATGCCCTTGCCGCGCCTGATCTCCTCGTCCGTGATGCCGTGCTCGGCCACCCGGGCCAGCTCCTCACGGGTCAGCGCCAGCACCTCCTCGGCCTTGCCGGGGGCGCAACCCGCATAAACTCCGTACATCCCAATATCGGCATATTGGTTGGTGTAGGAGTACACCGAGTAGGCCAGCCCCCGGCGTTCCCGGATCTCCTGGAACAGCCGGGACGACATCCCGCCGCCGACCGCGTTGTTCAGCACGCCGAGGGCGAACCGGCGCGGGTCGTTGCGGGCGTAGGCGGCCCCGCCGAGCACCAGGTGCGCCTGCTCGGTGTCCTTGTCCCGCACGGCCACCCGCCCGGGGCGCGTCCGGGGCGCCGAGCGTGACCCGATACCCCGGCGCGGCAGCGGCACGGCCGGCGTGTTCCGGTGGGCGAATGCCTCCCGGACCAGCCGGACCACCGCCGCGTGCTCCAGGTTCCCCGCCGCCGCCACCACCATGGCCTCGGGGACGTACCGGCGCTGGTAGAACGACTGAATCTGTCGGCGGGTCATCGCCGAGATCGTGTCGACCGTGCCGGAGATGAGCCGCCCGAGCGGATGCTCGCCGTAGAGCGTCTCCGCGAACAGGTCGTGCACCTCTTCGCCCGGCTCGTCGTCATGCATGGCGATCTCTTCGAGGATCACCCCGCGCTCGGTCTCCACATCGGAGGGTGCCAGCACAGAGTCGACCACGAGGTCACACATGACGTCGATGGCCAACGGCAGGTCGGCGTCGAGCACCCGCGCGTAGTAGCAGGTGTACTCCTTGGTGGTGAAGGCGTTCGTCTCACCACCGACCGCTTCGATGGCAGCCGATATCTCCAAGGCGCCGCGCCGCCGTGTTCCCTTGAACAGCAGGTGTTCCAGGAAGTGCGACACGCCGGCCAGCGGCGCGCTCTCGTCCCGCGACCCGACCGCCACCCAGATGCCGAACGAGACGCTGCGCATCGCCGGCACCGATTCGGTGATCACCCGCAGCCCGTTGGGCAGCACCGTACGCCGGATGGTGCCGCCCAACGGGTCGTCGGCGATGGTCGCTGTACGACTACGTGGCACCGTGCGACCAGGTGGCACAGCTCGCCTCCGCGGCACAGTGCGACTGCGCGGCACAGGCGTACCCGAGCGGAGGCCCGGCAACGAGGAGAGTCGGGTCATGGTGGCGCGGCGACGTGGTCAGCGCTCGCGAACCCGCCGACGGCGCTGCTCTCCGCCGCCCTCACCGCTCTCGCCGGAGCCGCGGTCGCCGCGGGCCGGGCCCCGCTCACCCGAGCGGTCGCCCCGGTCGCGCGGACCCCGGTCGCCCTTGTCCCGGCCGGCCGGTCGGTCGCTCTCGGCCGCCGGAGCCGGCTCGGGGCGGACCTTGTCCAGGTAGATCTTGCCGCGGCTGTCGATCTCGGAGATCTCCACCTCGAGCTTGTCGCCGACGTTGAGGTAGTCCTCGACCTTCTCCACGCGCTTGCCGTCGCCCACCTTCGAGATGTGCAGCAGGCCGTCCCGGCCGGGCAGCAGCGAGATGAAGGCGCCGAACGCGGCGGTCTTCACCACGGTGCCGAGGAACCGGTCGCCCACCTTGGGCAGGGTGGGGTTGGCGATGGCGTTGATGCGGTCGATCGCGGCCTGGGCCGACGGGCCGTCGGCGGCGCCCACGTAGATGGTGCCGTCGTCCTCAATGGAGATCTCGGCGCCGGTCTCGTCCTGGATCGCGTTGATGGTCTGGCCCTTGGGCCCGATCACCATGCCGATCTTGTCGACCGGGATCTTCACGGAGGTGACCCGCGGCGCGTACGGCGACAGGCTGGCCGGCGCGTCGATCGCCTCGGCCATCACGTCGAGGATCGTCTGCCGGGCGTCGTGGGCCTGCTGGAGGGCCGCCGCGAGCACGTCCGACGGGATGCCGTCGAGCTTGGTGTCCAGCTGCAGCGCGGTCACGAAGTCGCGGGTGCCGGCGACCTTGAAGTCCATGTCGCCGTAGGCGTCCTCGGCCCCGAGGATGTCGGTGATCGTGATGTAGCTGGTCTTACCGTCCACCTCGTCGGAGATGAGCCCCATCGCGATGCCGGCGACCGGCGCCTTCAGCGGCACACCCGCCGAGAGCAGCGACATCGTCGAGGCGCAGACCGAACCCATCGACGTGGATCCGTTCGATCCGATTGCCTCGGAGACCTGCCGGATCGCGTACGGGAACTCCTCCCGCGAGGGCAGGACCGGGATCAGGGCCCGCTCGGCCAGCGCGCCGTGGCCGATCTCGCGCCGCTTGGGCGCGCCGACCCGGCCGGTCTCGCCCGTCGAGTACGGCGGGAAGTTGTAGTTGTGCATGTATCGCTTGGTCTTCTCGGGCGAGAGAGTGTCCAGCGACTGCTCCATGCGCAGCATGTTCAGCGTGGTCACGCCCAGGATCTGGGTCTCGCCGCGCTCGAAGATGGCCGACCCGTGCACGCGCGGCAGCACGTTGACCTCGGCGGTCAGCGGCCGGATGTCCCGCGGCCCCCGGCCGTCGATGCGCACCTGGTCGCGCAGCACCCGGGTGCGGACCTGCTTCTTGACCACCGCGCGGAAGGCGGCGCTGATCTCCTTCTCGCGACCGACGAACTGCGGGCCGAGCGTCTCGTACGCCTTCTCCCGGACGCGCTCGAGCGCCTCCTCGCGGTCCTGCTTGCCGGCGATCTTCAGCGCCTCGGCCACCTCGACGCTGAACGCCTCGGTCACCGCGGCCAGCACGTCCTCCTCGTAGTCGAGGAAGAGCGGGAACTCCTGGGTCGGCTTGGCGGCGATGGCGGCGAGCTCGTCCTGGGCCCGGCACATCTCGCGGATCGCGGGCTTGGCCGCCTCCAGGCCGCTGGCCACGACCTCCTCGGTCGGCTTCGGCGCACCCAGCGCCACCAGCGCGATCGTGTGGCTGGTGGCTTCCGCCTCGACCATCATGATCGCGACATCACCGTCGGGCAGCACCCGACCGGCCACGACCATGTCGAAGGTGGCCCGCTCCAGCTCCTCGTGGGTCGGGAAGGCGACCCAGGTCCCCTCGACGTGCGCCATCCGCACGGCCCCCACCGGGCCGGAGAACGGCAGGCCGGCGAGCTTGGTCGACATCGAGGCGGCGTTGATCGCCACCACGTCGTAGGGGTGCAGCGGGTCGAGCGCGAGCACGGTCGCCACGATCTGCACCTCGTTGCGCAGGCCCTTGACGAACGACGGGCGCAGCGGCCGGTCGATCAACCGGCAGGTCAGGATCGCGTCCTCGCTCGGCCGCCCCTCCCGGCGGAAGAACGACCCGGGGATCCGCCCGGCCGCGTACATGCGCTCCTCGACATCCACCGTCAGCGGGAAGAAGTCGAACTGGTCGCGCGGGGTCTTGCTGGCGGTGGTGGCGGAGAGCACCACGGTGTCGCCGAGCTGGGCGACCGCCGAACCGGCCGCCTGCCGGGCCAGCCGCCCGGTGCTGAACGTGATCTCACGCACGCCGTATCGTCCGTTGTCGATGACGGCGGTGGCATGGTGCTCGCCGAGCGGGTTGTGTTGCGTCATGCGTACGTTCTCCCTTGAGAATGCCAGCCGGCGCGTGCGGCGCGGGCTGTGCGTCGGGGAAGTACGCCGGGGAGGTCGCTACCGCGTCGGTCTTCGATCGAAGCCCTCGGGCGCTACCGTCCCGGGGGCCACTACCGAGGACCGACTGGTGGCCGGCCGATGGCGTTGGGGGCCCGTGCTGCCGACGTCTCCCGTGTCGGCGTACTTCTCGTGATTCCTTACTCGATGATCTGGTAGTTGGTGATTTGTTGCTTGATGGTCAGTTACTCGGTGGTTCGTTACTCAACGGCTCGGTTCGTTACTTAACGGTGCGTTGACTCATTGTGTTGCGGTCCGGGCGCCGCCGGGCAGCCGGCGGCGCCCATCACGCGCTCAGGTGGCCCATCACCCGAAAGTACTAGCGGCGCAGGCCGAGCTTGTCGGCGATGGCCCGGCGCCGCTCGATGTCCACCTTGGCCAGGTAGTTCAGCAGGCGGCGCCGCTGACCGACCAGGATCAGCAGCCCCCGGCGGCTGTGGTGGTCGTGCTTGTGCTGCTTGAGGTGCTCGGTGAGCTGGTTGATACGCCGGGTCAGCAGCGCGATCTGCACCTCGGGCGAGCCCGTGTCGCCCTCCTTGGTGCCGAACTCCCGGATGATCTCGGCCTTGGTGGCCTGGTCGAGCGCCATGATCTCCCTTTGGACCTCGAAGGTTGTCGTCGTGTCGGTCTCGCGCCCACGGCGTCGAGCAGGCAGGCGAGACCGGCCGGCGGACCGGCATCAGCTGAAGCTACCATGCCCGGGCTCAGGCGCCGCGCCCGCCTACTCGTCGTCAACCAGCACCGCGCGCGTCTCCGCCACATCACGGTGCATCTGGGCGACCAGCGGAGCGACCCCGTCATAGCGGCGCTGCTCCCGGAGCCGGGCCACGAAGTCCAGCGCGACGCGCTCACCGTAGAGGTCGCCGTCGAAGTCCAGCACGTACGCCTCCACCCGCCGCTGCCGGCCGGCGAACGTGGGGTTCGTGCCGATCGACACCGCCGCCCGGGCCCGGGGATGGCCGCGCCGCACCAGCCAGGCGGCGTAGACGCCGTCGGCCGGAATCGCGACGTGCGGGGCCGTGAGCACGTTGGCCGTGGGGAAGCCGAGCTCGCGTCCGCGGGCGTCGCCCCGGACCACCACGCCCTCCACCCGGTGCGGGCGGCCGAGCGCGGTCGCGGCGGCGGTCACGTCCCCTGCATCTACGCATGAGCGAATATAAGTTGAGGAGACGATCGTTTCACCGTCGGTGTCGATGCCGACCAGCGGGGCACCCTCGACCGTGAAGCCGAACGTACGCCCGAGCCGTTCCAGCAGCGCCACGTCCCCGGCCGCCTTGTGGCCGAACCGGAAGTTCTGCCCCACCACGACCGCGCTGGCGTGCAGGTTCGCCACCAGGACATCGTGGACGAACGTCTCGGCCGACAGCCGCGAGACCTCCAGCGTGAACGGAATGACACAGAGCACGTCCACGCCGAGCGCCTCGATCAGCTCCGCCTTGCGCTCGGCCTCGGTCAGGATGGCCGGGTGCGACCCGGGCCGGACCACCTCCGCCGGATGCGGGTCGAACGTCACCACCACCGAGGCGACGCCGAGCTGGGCCGCGCGCTTGACCGCGTGGCCGATGATGCTCTGGTGTCCACGATGGACACCGTCGAACACCCCGATGGTCACGACCGACCGGCCCCACCCGGCCGGCGCCGCCGTCAGACCACGCCACCGCTGCACGTCACTCGACCTCCGCTGTCGTCTTGCCCATGGGCTCCAGTGTTGCCGGGCCCCTGGACTCCGCTGTTGTCGTGCCCATGGGCTCCGCTGTCCTGCCCATGGGAGCCGCCAGGACGACCTGGGCCCGGGCCAGGCCGTCGTGCTCGGCCACGATCGCGATCACCCGGCCGCCCGGGCCGAACACCGCGTACGGCCCCGGCTGGCCGCACGCCGGGATCGGCCCGCCGTGGGAGAGGGTCCGCGCGGCCGCCGCGTCGACGTCGCGCCGGGCGAACAGCCGCTCGGCGACCTGCGGCAACGTCAAGCGAGGCAGGTTGGGCTCGGCCGCCAGGTCGGCCAGCGTCACCGCCTCGGCCAGCGTGAAGTCACCCACCGCCGTGCGGCGCAGCGCCACGAGGTGCCCGCCGACCCCGAGCGCGGCGCCGAGGTCGCGGGCCAGCGCGCGCACGTACGTGCCCGCCGAGCACTCCATGTCGATCTCGACATCAATCGTCACGGGACCGGTCGGGGCCGTCGCCGGGTCGCTCGCCGGATCATGCGGATCCGCCGCGCGGTTCCGCCGTACGGACAGCAGGTCGAGCCGGTGGATGGTCACCGGTCGTGGGGCCAGCGCCACGTCCTCACCGCGGCGCACGCGGACGTACGACCGGACCCCCTTGACCTTGACCGCGCTCACCGCGCTCGGCACCTGCGTGATCTCGCCGCGAAACTCGGCAAGCGCCGCCGAGATCTCCGCCTCGGCGAGGTGGCCCGCGTCGGTGGTCGCGGTGACCTCACCCTCGGCGTCGTCGGTCACGGTCGTCTGACCGAGGCGGATCGTGCCCCGGTAGGCCTTCGTGTGCCCGGCCGCGTAGGGCAACAGCCGGGTGGCCCGCTCGATGCCGACGACGAGCACCCCGGTGGCCATCGGATCCAACGTGCCGCCGTGGCCCACCCGGCGTGTCCGGGCGAGCCGACGCACCCGGGCCACCACGTCGTGCGACGTCATACCGCCCGGCTTGTCGACGATGACGAACCCGTCCTCGGCCACCCCACCTCCTCGACCGTCGACGGCCCCGGACACCCAGCCTCTCAAATGCTCCACGCCGGCGCGTCACGGGCCCGCGCGCCGTGCGCGCTTCTGGCACACTGACGCCGTTCAACCGCCCGACGCCCGCGGGCGACTCCCCCGGACATAGAAGGTGATACATGACAAGCCCGCAGTACCCGCC
>JADGGF010000198.1 GCA_019690055.1 Micromonosporaceae bacterium | reverse complement strand
CGGGGGCGGGGCCTGTTTTTTTTTTTGTGGGGGCGGGGGGGGGGCGCGCCCGGACCCTCAGTCGTCGTCAACCCGACCGGATCAGCGGAACGAGCCCAGGTCGAAGTCGTCGAGCGGCACCGCGGCCCCGCTCGCCGGCCCGAACCCGTAGTCGGTCTCGGTGTAGCCGGTCATGGAGTAGACCTTCGCCTTCGCCTCCTCGGTCGGCTCGACCCGGATGTTGCGGTACCGGCTGATGCCGGTGCCGGCCGGGATGAGCTTGCCGATGATGACGTTCTCCTTGAGACCGATCAGCGCGTCGCTGCGGGCGTTGATCGCGGCGTCGGTCAGCACCCGGGTCGTCTCCTGGAACGAGGCGGCTGACAGCCAGGAGTCCGTCGCGAGCGAGGCCTTGGTGATACCCATGAGCACCGGACGGCCGGCCGCGGGCTCCCCGCCCTCGGCCACCAGACGCCGGTTCTCCGCCTCGAACTGCGCCCGGTCCACGAGCAGGCCCGGCAGGAACTCGGTCCCACCGGAGTCGATGACCGTCACCCGCTTGAGCATCTGGCGAATGATGATCTCGATGTGCTTGTCGTGGATGAGCACACCCTGCGAGCGATAGACCGCCTGCACCTCCTGGGTGAGGTGGACCTGGACCGCCCGCGGCCCGCTGACCCGCAGCAGCTCGTGCGGGTCGATGGTGCCCTCGGTGAGCTTCTCGCCGACCTCGACGTGGTCGCCGTCGCGCACCCGCAGCCGAACCCGCTTGGAGATCTTGTCGTGCACGATCTCGTCGCTGCCGTCGTCCGGCACGATGATGATCTTGCGCGACCGGTCGCCCTCCTCGATGCGGATGGTGCCGGCCATCTCGGCGATCGGCGCCTTCCCCTTCGGGACCCGGGCCTCGAAGATCTCCTGCACCCGGGGCAGACCCTGGGTGATGTCCTCCCCGGCGATACCACCGGTGTGGAACGTCCGCATGGTCAGCTGGGTACCGGGCTCACCGATCGACTGGGCAGCGATGATGCCGACCGCCTCGCCGACATCGACCAGCTTGCCGGTGGGCAGCGACCGGCCGTAGCACAGCGCGCAGACGCCGAGCTTGGACTCGCAGGTCAGCACGCTGCGCACCTTGACGGACTCCACGCCCGCGTTCACGAGCTGCTCGACGATCATCGAGGTGAGGTCGGTGCCCCGGGCCACGATCTCGTTGCCCTGGGCGTCGGTGATCGTCTCGGCGAGCGTCCGGCCGATGATGCTGGTCTCGACAAACTCGTGCACCCGCAGGGCGCCGGTCGCCTCGTCCCGCTGCGCCACCGGCATCGTGATGGACCGCTCGGTGCCGCAGTCCTCCTCCCGGATGATCACGTCCTGCGAGACGTCCACCAGACGCCGGGTCAGGTACCCGGAGTCGGCGGTCCGCAGCGCCGTGTCGGCCAGACCCTTGCGGGCACCGTGCGTGGAGATGAAGTACTCCAGCACCGACAGGCCCTCGCGGAACGAGGACTTGATCGGCCGCGGGATGATCTCGCCCTTCGGGTTGGCCACCAGGCCCCGGATCGCCGAGATCTGACGCAGCTGCAGCATGTTGCCCCGAGCGCCACTGTGGATCATCACCCATAGCGGGTTGCCCTGCGGCAACGAGCTCTCCAGCTCCTTGGACACCTCGTTGGTGGCCTTGGTCCAGATCTCGATGAGCTCGCCCCGGCGCTCCTCGGCGGTCATGAGGCCGCGCTGGTACTGCTTGTCGATGCGCTCGGCCTCCTTCTCGTACCGCTCGAGGATCTCCCGCTTGCGCGGCGGCTGGACCACGTCCTCGATACCGATGGTCACGCCGGACCAGGTGGCCCAGTGGAAGCCGCGCTCCTTCAACGCGTCCAGGGTCGCCGCGAGCTGAACCTTCGGGTACTTCTCAGCCAGGTCATTGACGATCGCCGACAGCTGGCTCTTGCGCACCTCGAAGTTGATGAACGGGTACCCCGGCGGCAGGGTCTCGTTGAAGATGAGCCGGCCGAGCGTGGTCTCCACGATGTGGCTCTCGTCCACCGGCTGCGGCGGCTCGGTGTGGGAGTTGCGCACGTGGGCGACGTTCTTGAGCCGGACCCGGATCGGCGCCTGCAGGTGCAGCTCCTTGGCGTCGTAGGCCATCCACGCCTCGGCCTCCGAGTAGAACGCCCGACCCTCGCCCGCTGTGCCGGGCTTGCTGTGGGTCAGGTGGTACAGGCCGATGATCATGTCCTGGGTCGGCATGGTCACCGGCTTGCCGTCGGCCGGCTTGAGGATGTTGTTGCTCGACAGCATGAGGATGCGGGCTTCCGCCTGCGCCTCCGCCGACAGCGGCACGTGGACCGCCATCTGGTCACCGTCGAAGTCCGCGTTGAAGGCGGTGCAGACCAGCGGGTGGATCTGGATCGCCTTGCCCTCCACCAGCTGCGGCTCGAAGGCCTGGATACCCAGCCGGTGCAGGGTCGGCGCCCGGTTGAGCAGGACCGGGTGCTCGGCGATGACCTCTTCCAGCACATCCCACACGACCGGCCGCTGGCGCTCGACCATGCGCTTGGCCGACTTGATGTTCTGGGCGTGGTTGAGATCGACCAGCCGCTTCATCACGAACGGCTTGAACAGCTCCAGCGCCATCTGCTTGGGCAGACCGCACTGGTGCAGCTTCAGCTGCGGACCGACCACGATCACCGAACGGCCCGAGTAGTCGACCCGCTTGCCCAGCAGGTTCTGGCGGAACCGACCCTGCTTGCCCTTGAGCATGTCCGACAGCGACTTGAGCGGACGGTTGCCCGGGCCGGTGACCGGCCGGCCCCGACGGCCGTTGTCGAACAGCGCGTCGACGGCCTCCTGCAGCATCCGCTTCTCGTTGCTGACGATGATCTCGGGCGCACCGAGGTCGATCAGCCGCTTGAGCCGGTTGTTCCGGTTGATCACCCGGCGGTACAGGTCGTTCAGGTCGCTGGTGGCGAACCGACCACCGTCGAGCTGCACCATCGGGCGCAGGTCCGGCGGGATGACCGGAATGCAGTCGAGCACCATGCCCAGCGGCGAGTTGGTGGTGTTGAGGAACGCCGCCACCACCTTGAGCCGCTTGAGCGCACGGATCTTGCGCTGCCCCTTGCCGGTGCGGATGGTCTCCCGCAGCGCCTCGGCCTCGGCCTCAAGGTCGAGGTTCTGCACCAGCGCCTTGATCGCCTCGGCGCCCATCGCCCCGGTGAAGTACATGCCGAACCGGTCGCGCAGCTCGCGGTAGAGCATCTCGTCGGTGATGAGCTGCTTGGGCTCGAGCTTGCGGAAGGTCTCCAGCACCTCGTCCAGGCGGTCGATCTCCCGCTGCGCGCGGTCCCGGATCTGGCGCATCTCGCGCTCGCCCGACTCCTTGACCTTGCGCCGGACGTCGCTCTTGGCCCCCTCGGCCTCGAGCTCGGCCAGGTCGGCCTCCAACCGCGACGCCCGCTTCTCGATCTCGGCGTCCCGGGCGCTCTCGGCGTGCCGCTTCTCGGCGGCGATCTCCGCCTCGATCGTGGCCATGTCCCGCTGCCGGGCCTCGTCGTCCACCGAGACGATGACGTACGACGCGAAGTAGATGATCTTCTCTAGATCCTTGGGCGCCAGGTCGAGCAGGTAGCCCAGCCGGCTCGGCACGCCCTTGAAGTACCAGATGTGCGTCACCGGGGCGGCCAGCTCGATGTGACCCATCCGCTCACGGCGGACCTTCGCCCGGGTCACCTCGACGCCGCAGCGCTCACAAATGATGCCCTTGAAGCGCACCCGCTTGTACTTGCCGCAGTAGCACTCCCAGTCCCGGGTCGGGCCGAAGATCTTCTCGCAGAAGAGACCGTCCTTCTCGGGCTTGAGGGTGCGGTAGTTGATGGTCTCCGGCTTCTTCACCTCGCCGTGCGACCAGCGACGAATGTCGTCGGCGGTGGCCAGGCCGATCCGGAGCTCATCAAAGAAATTCACATCGAGCACTTGTCAGTCCCTCTATCGCGGCTCGGCAGTCAACAAACGCGGTCAGACCTCATCGACGCTCATCGCGCCCTCGTTCGGGCGACGAGACAGGTCGATGCCCAGCTCCTCGGCGGCCCGGAACACCTCGTCGTCGGTCTCGCGCATCTCCAGGGCAACGCCGTCGCTGGAGAGCACCTCGACGTTGAGGCACAGCGACTGCAGCTCCTTGAGCAGCACCTTGAACGACTCCGGGATGCCCGGCTCGGGAATGTTCTCGCCCTTGACGATCGCCTCGTAGACCTTCACCCGACCCAGCACGTCGTCGGACTTGATGGTCAGCAGCTCCTGCAGCGCGTACGCCGCGCCGTAGGCCTGCATGGCCCAGCACTCCATCTCGCCGAAGCGCTGACCACCGAACTGCGCCTTACCGCCCAGCGGCTGCTGAGTGATCATCGAGTACGGGCCGGTCGAGCGCGCGTGGATCTTGTCATCGACCAGGTGGTTGAGCTTGAGGATGTAGATGTAGCCCACCGCGATCGGGTCGGGCAGCGGCTCGCCGGAGCGTCCGTCGTACAGCCGTGCCTTGCCACTCGGCCCGACCAGCCGCTGGCCGTCCCGGTTGGGCAGGGTCGAGGAGAGCAGACCGGTGATCTCCTCCTCCTTGGCCCCGTCGAAGACCGGCGTCGCGACGTTCGTGTTGGGCGCCGCCTCGTCCGCACCGATGGCCCGCAGCGCCTGCTTCCAGGCGGCGTCGTCGCCCTCGATCTTCCAGCCGGACTTGGCCACCCAGCCGAGGTGCGTCTCCAGCACCTGGCCGATGTTCATCCGGCTCGGCACACCGAGCGGGTTGAGCACGATGTCCACCGGCGTACCGTCCTCGAGGAACGGCATGTCCTCCAC
Source organism: Micromonosporaceae bacterium (assembly GCA_019690055.1). Taxonomy (GTDB): domain Bacteria; phylum Actinomycetota; class Actinomycetes; order Mycobacteriales; family Micromonosporaceae; genus DATBGZ01. Next base: position 2,999 of record JADGGF010000198.1, on the reverse strand, counting down.
CGGCAGGATCTTGGAGATGACGCCCTTGTTGCCGTGCCGACCGGCGAGCTTGTCACCGTCCTGGATCTTCCGCTTCTGGGCGACGTAGACCCGGACCAGCTCGTTGACGCCGGGCGACAGCTCGTCACCGTCCTCCCGCGAGAACGTCCGTACGCCGATGACCGTCCCGGTCTCGCCGTGCGGCACCTTCAGCGACGTGTCGCGGACCTCGCGCGCCTTCTCACCGAAGATCGCGCGCAGCAGCCGCTCCTCGGGGGTCAGCTCGGTCTCACCCTTGGGGGTCACCTTGCCGACCAGGATGTCGCCGGGCACGACCTCGGCACCGATCCGCACGATGCCCCGCTCGTCGAGGTCGGCGAGCATCTCCTCGCTGACGTTCGGGATGTCGCGGGTGATCTCCTCGGGGCCGAGCTTCGTGTCGCGGGCGTCCACCTCGTGCTCCTCGATGTGGATCGAGGTGAGGATGTCCTCCTGCACGAGGCGCTGGGACAGGATGATCGCGTCCTCGTAGTTGTGCCCCTCCCACGGCATGAACGCCACGAGCAGGTTGCGGCCGAGCGCCATCTCGCCGTTCTCGGTGCACGGGCCGTCCGCGATCACCTGGCCGGCCTCGACCCGGTCGCCCTCGTTGACGATCGGCCGCTGGTTGACGCAGGAGCCGGCGTTGGAGCGACGGAACTTGTGCAGCAGGTAGGTGCGCCGGTGCCCGTCGTCCTGGGCAACCGTGATGTAGTCGGCGCACAGGTCCTCGACCACGCCGCCGACCTCGGCGACCACCACGTCACCGGCGTCGACCGCGGCCCGGTACTCCATGCCCGTGCCGACCAGCGGCGCCTCGGCCCGCACCAGGGGCACCGCCTGGCGCTGCATGTTGGCGCCCATGAGCGCCCGGTTGGCGTCGTCGTGCTCGAGGAACGGGATCATCGCGGTGGCGACCGAGACCATCTGCCGCGGCGACACGTCCATGTAGTCGACGCTGTCGGGCGTCACGAAGTCGACCTCGCCGCCCTTCTTGCGCACCAGCACGCGGTCGTTGGCGAAGGAGCCGTCGGGCCGCAGCGGCTCGTTGGCCTGCGCGATGATGTGCCGGTCCTCCTCGTCGGCGGTGAGGTACTCGATCTCGTCGCTCACCTTGCCGTTCTCGACCTTGCGGTACGGGGTCTCGATGAACCCGAACGGGTTCACCCGGGCGAAGGTCGACAGCGCCCCGATGAGGCCGATGTTCGGACCCTCCGGCGTCTCGATCGGGCACATCCGCCCGTAGTGCGACGGGTGCACGTCGCGGACCTCGAAGCCGGCGCGCTCCCGGGACAGACCGCCCGGACCGAGCGCCGACAGGCGGCGCCGGTGGGTCAGACCCGCCAGCGGGTTGGTCTGGTCCATGAACTGCGACAGCTGCGAGGTGCCGAAGAACTCCTTGATCGCCGCGACCACCGGCCGAATGTTGATCAGGGTCTGCGGCGTGATCGCCTCGACGTCCTGGGTGGTCATCCGCTCCCGGACGACCCGCTCCATGCGGGACAGACCGACGCGAATCTGGTTCTGGATCAGCTCGCCCACCGTGCGCAGGCGGCGGTTGCCGAAGTGGTCGATGTCGTCCGGCTCGTAGCCCTCCTCGCCGACGTGGAGCCGGCAGAGGTAGTCGATCGTGGCGACGATGTCCTCTTCCGTGAGGATGCCCGTCGTGATGGGCACGTTGAGCCCGAGCTTCTTGTTGAACTTGTACCGCCCCACGCGGGCGACGTCGTACCGCTTGGGGTTGAAGAACAGGTTGTCCAGCAGGGTCTGGGCGTTCTCCCGCGTCGGCGGCTCACCCGGCCGCAGCTTGCGGTAGATGTCCAGCAGCGCCTCGTCCTGGCTGCCGATGTGGTCCTTCTCGAGCGTGGTCATCATCAGCTCGGACCAGCCGAAGCGCTCGCGGATCTGCTCGTTGGTCCAGCCGATCGCCTTGAGCAGCACGGTGACGGCCTGGCGACGCTTGCGGTCGATGCGGACACCGACGGTGTCCCGCTTGTCGACGTCGAACTCGAGCCACGCCCCCCGGCTCGGGATGACCTTGACCGACGTCAGGTCGCGGTCGGAGGTCTTGTCGGGCTCCTTGGCGAAGTAGACCCCGGGCGACCGGACGAGCTGGCTCACCACGACCCGCTCGGTGCCGTTGATGATGAACGTGCCCTTGGGCGTCATGATCGGGAAGTCGCCCATGAACACGGTCTGGCTCTTGATCTCGCCCGTGGAGTGGTTGGTGAACTCCGCGGTCACGAAGAGCGGTGCGCAGTAAGTGAGGTCCTTCTCCTTGCACTCCTCGATCGAGGCCTTCACCTCGTCGAAGCGCGGTGACGAGAACGACAGCGACATGGTGCCGGAGAAGTCCTCGATGGGACTGATTTCGTCGAGGATCTCAGCCAGCCCGCTGCGCGCGTTCGGATCATCGCCGTACCGGGCCGCCCACGCCTCGTTGCCGACCAGCCAGTCGAAGGACTCGGTCTGGACAGCGAGGAGATTGGGTACCTCGAGGTGTTCGGTGATCCGCCCGAAGGAAATTCGGCGCGGGGCGAAAGCGCTGGACGGGTGACTGGTCTTCGCAGGGCGGGAAGCTGCCAAGATGCGTCCTTCCGAGGACCTGGTGCCGATGGCCGGTTTGCGCGCGCACCCTGATCCATCCCCACCGGTAACGGCCGCCTGAATGACCGGCTACACAGAGCCGCTGAACATCCAGCGCGGGGGCAGGACAGGCAGGGATGAAGTCAGAAGGCAGCGCAAACTAGCAGTGTAGCCATGGAGCTACCCACACGCAACCCCCCCTACCACAGAGCCGGCCACTCCGGGGAGAGTTCCTGCCTTCGTGCGACTCGGCGAGTCGCGGCACAGCCTGTGGCGCCGATGCAGCTTCCCGCTCGCGAGGCGATCGCAACGCTGTGCGGATTCAGCGTGCCTGTCCGTAAGGCCGGCGTCAAGTCCTGACCGGTAGCGAGCCGCCGGTAACGGTTCCACCTGCC
>JADGGF010000197.1 GCA_019690055.1 Micromonosporaceae bacterium | reverse complement strand
GTCCCGTCGTGGCGCTGCTCCGGGGGAACCTGCCGCAGCACGTTGATCACGGACTCACACGCCCAGCCCGGCCCACCCAGCCAGGGCTGACCCGCGCAGCAGTCGGCCAGATCGGTGTGCTCGTGGCTGGGCTGCGTTTGCGACCGCATGAAGTCCGACAGCGCCACGAGATGAGTGGCCGCGTCGCCGTCCCGCCAGAACCGCAGCCGATGCGCGGTGTGCACCCCACAGTCATAGGTGGGATCGACCCGCATCGCATCCTCGATAATCGCCAGCGCCTCGTCGAGTCGGCCCGCGTCGGCCAGCCAACTCGCCACGTCCGCGGACAGGTCGATGTCGAGCGGGTACTCGCGGCGGGCCCGGTGCATGACCTCGACCGCGGCGTCAAGCTGGCCGTCCGCGCGCAGGGCATAGGCGTACCAGGTCAGCGTCAGCTTGTTCGCCGTCAGCTCCACCCCGCGCCGCCCCCAGGTCACCGCCGACGCCGTGTCGCCCAACCGACGCGCGACCGCGGAGGCCACACCGTGCAGCACGGCGTGGCCGGAGTGGGCGGCGACGGCGTGGCGGGCCAGCTCAAGGTACACCTGGTTGGCCTCCCGCACCGCCGGCGCCACCGGCTCGGTCATGGGGCGGATCACCCGGACGAAGACGGTAACGAGATCATCGGGGTCGATGGCCTCGACCGGGCAGGCCCGCACCCAGGCGGCCTCCGCCCAGGGCTTGTTCGGATCGAAGGCGGTGGCCTGGGAGAGCAGGGACAGGGCGCCGGCCGGGTCACGCCGGGCCAGCAGGTGGGCGTGCGCGACCACGACGCCGATGAAGGGCGTGGACGACAGTGGGAACAGTCCCAGTCCCCCGTCCTCGCCGCGGGCCGAGAGCGCGGCCAGCACCTCATGCACCTCGGGCAGGGCGGGGGCGAAGCTGATCGCACCGGCCACATGGTTGGCGGCGTGGGTCAGGTCGTTCTCGGCGAGGGCGACCCGCGCCAGCGACAACTCGCCGTACGCCTGCTCCAGGTCGGTAAATGCCCGCCGATTCTGATCCGCGGGATCTCCGGTCACGGTCACTCGGGCAGCGTAGTGGCGATCGGCAACACCCGCCGGCCCGCCTGGTCGCCGGCGCACCCCACCGCCAAAAGCGAACAAAAACGACTATTTGTCGGTCGAACTCGGGTTGCGCCCGCGCGCCGCGCATGGGCGCCCGTCCGGCGCACCGAAGGCGACGATCGGACGCTCCTGGTCGCCGCACGGAATCATCCGGGCCGACCCCGACCGTCCGGCGCAAGCAGATGTACGTTTGGCGATAGCTCGTGCATGCCCTGGTCGCAGCGGGTTTGCGCTCTCTGGACATATCATGCGAGTCCGGTGAGGATGCGCAGATGGACCCGACCGCGAGCATCGCCATCGGCGTCCTGGTTCTGGGTGTCGGTGGTGCCCTGTATCTCGTGATGGGCGCCCGCGGCCGGCGCGGGATCGCGACCCCCGGTCAGCGGGCCACGTACAGCGTGCTGCAGCGCGCCGCCCTCGCGGCGCGGCCGTTGTGGAACGGACTCGACGAAACCTCCGCCAGCAAGGCGGTCCGCCATCTGCGCGCCCTGGTCGGCTCGGTGGGCCTGGCGATCGGCGACAACACGAGGGTCCTGGCCATTGACGGCCTGGGCGAGCACCACCGCGACAAACTCGAGGCGGCGCTGCGTCGGGTCGTCGACACCCAGGGCTCGGCCGTGCTCCGGGGCCGGGAGATTGCGTGCGCCGAGCCCGACTGCCCCGTGCGCGGCGCGGTGGCGGCGTCGTTCCCGGGCGGTGGCCTCGTCGCGCTCACGGAGAGCGATCCGACTCCGGGCCTGGTCCAGGTCACGCTCTCCACGGCCCAGTTCATCGCGGCACAGCTCGCGCTCGCTGAGCTGGACTCGTCCCGGGCCCGGTTGGCCCGAGCGGAAGTGCGGGCGCTACGGGCCCAGATCAGCCCGCACTTCATCTACAACGCACTCACCGCGATCGCCTCGTTCGTCCGCACCGACCCCGAGCGGGCCCGGGAGCTGATCCTCGACTTCGCCGAGTTCACCCGGTACTCGTTCCAGGCCCACGGCGAGTACACGACGCTCGCCGAGGAGCTGCGGTCGATCGACCGGTACCTGACCATTGAGCGCGCCCGGTTCGGGGACCGCCTGCAGGTCCGGCTGGAGATCGCCCCCGAGGTGCTGCCGGTCACCTTGCCCTACCTGTGCCTGCAGCCGCTGGTGGAGAACGCGGTGCGGCACGGGCTGTCCCGCAAGCCCGGCGTCGGCACCGTGACGATCATCGCGCACGACGCCGGCGCCGAGTGCGCCATCACCGTGGAGGACAACGGGGTCGGCATGGACCCCGCCGTCTTCGCCAACGGCTCGCTCTCCGGCGAGTCAACCCGACACGGGGAGACCGAACCTCACCTCGGTCTGGCCAATGTGGACGAAAGACTACGCGCAGCGTTCGGCGAGGAGTTCGGGCTGGTCGTCGAGACGGGCCCGAACGCTGGCACGAAGGTGAGCATGCGCATCCCCAAGTTCCGGGCGGAGGTACTGACATGACCGACAGAACCGCCGGTGCGGGCGCGGCCACCGCAACACCCGTGGGAACCGCCTTCCTGCGGGTCCTCGCCGTCGACGACGAGCCGCCGGCGTTGGACGAGCTCGCCTACCTGCTGCGCCGCGACCCACGCGTGGCCACGGTGAGCACGGCCGGCGACGTGGCCGGCGCGTTGCGCGTCCTGCGGGACGCCGACATCGACGCGGTTTTTCTTGATATTCGCATGCCTGGCCTGGACGGCATGGAGCTGGCCCGCGTGCTGCGCCGGTTCGCCCGCCCACCCGAGGTCGTCTTCGTCACCGCCTACGACGACCGGGCGGCCGAGGCGTTCGACCTCGGCGTGGCCGACTACGTCCGCAAGCCGGTCCAGCCCGAGCGGATCAGCGAGTCGTTGCGGCGCGTACTCGCCAACCGCCTGGTGCCCAGCCACCCCGCTGTCGCCAGCCACCTCGCTCGCGAGGAGGACCCGACGATCCCGGTCGAGCTCGCGGGCACGACCCGGCTGCTGCCGCGATCGGCCGTGCGCTGGGTGGAGGCTCAGGGCGACTACGCGCGACTGCACACCGCGGACGGCTCGCACCTGGTCCGGATTCCACTGGCCACGCTCGCCGAGCGCTGGGCCGACGCGGGATTCGTCCGGATCCATCGCTCCTACCTGGTGGCCCTGCACCTGATCGACGAGCTGCGGGTCACCAACAGCGGCTACGTCGTCGTGATCGACGGCCGTGCGCTGCCGGTGGCCCGCCGGCACACCCGGGAGCTCAAGGACCGGCTGGTCCGCGCCGCGAAGCAGGCCTGGGCCCGATGACCCAGATGACCCAACCACCGCCGGCACCGGGCCGGGTCCGGATCGTGCTGGCCGAGGTGGCGCGCGGCCGGCCGACATCGACGGAGTTCGCCGAACAGAGCCCGGTTGGTGATGCGCTCCTGCGCGGCCTGGTGCGGACCCAGCTCGCGCACGCGCTGCGCTTCACGGCGATCGTGCTGGTCGGGCTCGGCGGCCTGCCGCTGCTGTTCGCCCTCGTCCCGTCGGCGGCCAACGCCCGTCCCCTGGGCATCGTCCTGCCGTGGCTGCTGCTGGGCGTGGCGTCGTTTCCGTTCCTCTACGGCGTCGGTGCGCTCTTCGTCCGCCTCGCCGAGCGCACCGAGCAGGAGTTCACCGACCTCATCGAGCGCCCCGAACAGTGATGGTCAACCCGTACGCGCTGCCCGCCGTCCTCGCGGTCACCGCCGTCACCGTGGTTATCGGGGCCTACGGCCTGCGGCTGGCCCGCAGCACCTCCGACCTGCTCGTCGCCTCGCGTACGGTCAGCCCGCGGTGGAACGCGGCGGCCATCAGCGGCGAGTACCTCTCGGCCGCCTCGTTCCTCGGCGTGGCCGGTCTGGTGCTCAAAGAGGGCGTCGACATGCTCTGGTACCCGGTCGGCTTCGCCGCCGGCTACCTCGCCCTGCTGCTGTTCGTGGCCGCGCCGCTGCGCCGCTCCGGAGCGTTCACGCTGCCGGACTTCTGCGAGCTGCGGCTCGGCTCCACGCGGATGCGCAAGCTGTCGGCCGTCTTCGTCATCTTCATCGGCTGGCTCTATCTGGTGCCCCAGTTCCAGGGCGCCGGGCTGACCCTGCAGACCGTCATGGGCTGGCCGTACTACGTCGGCTCGCTGCTGGTGGCGGCCGTGGTGACCGGCAACGTCGCTCTCGGTGGCATGCGGTCCATCACCTTCGTCCAGGCCTTCCAGTACTGGCTCAAGCTCACCGCGCTCGCGGTGCCGGTCATCTTCCTGCTGCTGCACTGGCAGGCCCAGGGGCGGCCCGAGGTGACCCCACCCACGGGGAACACGTTCCTCGCGACCACCACCGTCCACTTCGACGCGCCGGCGGTATTGACCGTGACGACGCCGACCACGGTCACGGTGGCGCCCTCGTCGACACCCCGGCTCCTTCAGCCGGGCAAGCACACGTTCGCCGCCGGCAGCGACGTGACCTTTCCGGCCGGCGCCACGGTCCCCCAGGTATCCGGCACGCCCGATGCCACCGGGTGGCTGCACCCCGGCACGGTCCCCGGTGGGCTCTTCGCGACCTACTCCCTGATCTTCGCGACGTTCCTCGGCACCATGGGGCTGCCCCATGTGCTCGTCCGCTTCTACACCAACCCGGACGGAGCCGCCGCACGCCGGACCACGCTCGTCGTGCTCGGCCTGGTGGGCCTGTTCTACCTGTTCCCCACCCTCTACGGCGTGCTCGGCCGGGTCTACGCGCCCGCGCTGATGCTCACCGGCGACACCGACGCGGTCGTGCTCGTGCTGCCCGGTCTCGCGCTCGGCCACGGCCTCGCCGGGCAGTTGCTCGGCGCGTTGGTCGCGGCCGGGGGCTTCGCGGCCTTCCTGTCCAGCTCCTCGGGTCTGCTCACGTCGGTCGCGGGCGTCTTCTCCACCGACGTGCTCGGCCGGGGATCGGTCGTGGATTTCCGCCGGGGAGCCCTGATCGGCGGACTGGTGCCGTTCATCCTGTCGTTGACGGTGGCCGCGCTCGATGTATCTATGGTGGTTGGTCTGGCCTTCGCGGTGGCCGCCTCCTCGTTCTGCCCGCTGCTGGTGCTCGGCATCTGGTGGCGCGGCCTCACCGACGTGGGCGCGATGGCCGGGATTCTCGTCGGCGGAGGTGGGGCCGCCGTCGCGGTCCTGTTGACCTTCCTCGGCTACACGGGGGACGGTCTACTCGCCACCCTGCTGCACTATCCGGGCGCGTGGACCGTGCCGCTCGCCTTCACGGTGATGGTTGGTGTCTCGCTCGCCACCCGCCGCCGGGTGCCGAGCACCGTCGGCCTCACTATGCTCCGCCTGCACGCCCCCGAGGCCCTGCGCCCGCGTGCCCTGTGAGCCGCCGACCGTACGGTCCGGACGAATGCGCTTCCGTACCTGGTCCGCTCCGTACCTGGCCCGCTCCGTACCGGCCCGCTCTGCGCCTGGCCGAACAACCGGCGAACGGATTAACGCCGACCGTTCGGCGCAGCCCGTGTGCCGGCCGGCGCAGCCTTCCCGCGGTTGCAACGTCACCCATTCCTGATCGATAGCGGACTGCCTAGCGTGCGCCGCAACCAGATCCGTCCTAGCTCAGGTGGTGGTGAGCATGAGCACCGAGGTGGCAACCGGAGCGCCCCCTGACCCAACGTCCTACGTCGCGGTTCAGGGGTCGCCCGAGTTCGCCGCGCTGCGCAAGACGTTGCGCGGCTTCATCTTCCCGATGGCGGCCGCGTTCTTCGCCTGGTACGCGCTCTACGTCATCCTCTCCGCCTACGCCCGGGGCTTCATGGGCGCGAAGGTCGTCGGGAACATCAACGTGGCGCTCGTCTTCGGGATCCTGCAGTTCGTGACCACGTTCCTCATCGCGTGGCTCTACGCGCGGTTCGCCAGCCGCCGGCTGGACCCCGTCGCCGACGCGATCCGTACCCGAATGGAGCGGGGTGAGCAGGCATGATGTACGCGGTTTCGGCCGGCACACAGCGGGGAATCACCATATCGCTGTTTGTCATCTTCGTGGTGATCACGCTGGGTCTGACGATCTGGGCCAGCCGGCAAACCCGCACCGCCACCGACTTCTACGCCGGAGGGCGGTCGTTCTCCGGGTTCCAGAACGGAATGGCCATCGGCGGCGACTACATGTCCGCCGCCTCCTTCCTGGGCATCGCCGGCCTCATCGCGCTCAACGGCTACGACGGATTCCTCTACTCGATCGGGTTCCTCGTCGCCTGGCTGGTGGCGCTGCTGCTCGTCGCGGAGCTGTTGCGCAACTCCGGCAAGTACACGATGGCCGATGTGTTGGCGTTCCGGATGCGTCAGCCTCCCGTCCGCACCGCGGCGGCGGTCTCGACCGTCACCGTATCGATCTTCTACCTGCTGGCACAGATGGTCGGGGCCGGCGCGCTGGTCGCCCTGCTGCTGGGCATCGCGCCCGGAACGACCTTCCTGGGCATGGACGCCAACACGGCCAAGATCGCCACGATCATCCTCATCGGCGCCCTGATGATCATCTACGTGACGGTCGGCGGCATGAAGGGCACGACGTACGTGCAGATCGTCAAGGCGTTCATGCTGATGCTCGGCGCGGCGTTGATGACCCTGCTCGTGCTCTGGCACTACAAGTTCAACCTGTCGAGCCTGCTCGGCGACGCCGCCACGCAGGACGGCCGGGGCGACGCGTTCCTGGAGCCGGGTCTGGTCTACGGCCGCGAGGTCGCCGGAGACGCGCTGCAGACCTTCTACCACAAGATGGACCTGCTGTCCCTGGGCATGGCGCTGGTCCTCGGCACGGCCGGCCTGCCGCACATCCTGATCCGCTTCTACACCGTGCCGACGGCCCGGATGGCCCGGCGGAGCGTGCTGTGGGCCATCGGCATCATCGGCACGTTCTACCTGTTCACGCTCGCGCTCGGCTTCGGCGCCGCCGCGCTTGTCGGCGGTGAGGCGATCCGGACGCAGAACCCGGGCGGCAACACGGCCGCGCCCCAGCTCGCCAACGCGCTGGGCGTGCAGTTCTTCGGCGGCGAGCTCGGTGGCGTGACGTTCCTCGCCGTCATCGCCGCGGTGGCTTTCGCCACCATCCTCGCCGTCGTGGCCGGACTGACCCTCGCCTCGTCGTCGAGCCTGTCCCACGACTTCTATGCCAACGTCGTGCGCAAGGGCCAGGCGACCGAGCAGCAGGAGGTCCGGGTCGCCCGGGTGTCGGCGCTGGTTATCGGAGCGGTGTCCATTGTGCTCGGTGTGCTGGCCCGGGACCTCAACGTCGCCTTCCTGGTGGCGTTGGCGTTCGCCGTGGCCGCGTCGGGCAACCTGCCGGCGATCCTCTACTCGCTGTTCTGGAAGCGGTTCAACACCAGGGGCGCGCTCTGGGCGATCTACGGCGGCCTGATCAGCGCCGTGGTGCTGGTCTTCTTCTCGCCCGTCGTCTCGGGCAGCGCCAGCGCCATGTTCAAGGATCACGACTGGTCCTGGTTCCCGTTGCAGAACCCCGGCATCATCTCGATCCCGGTCGGCTTCCTGTGCGGCTGGCTGGGCACGATCCTGTCGAAGGAGTCGAATCCGGAAAAGTACGCCGAGCTCGAGGTGCGTTCTCTCACCGGAGTGGGAGCGCACTGAGGCGGTGCACTGGTCATCCTGGGTGGGTTGGCCCCGGCCCGCCCAGGATGGCCGGTCACGGCGGGGGAAGCTCGAGCCAGAGCAACTGGCCAGCTTCCCCCCCCCCGCCGCAACAGAGCACGATAGTGGCGAGGAAGACCGCC
>JADGGF010000196.1 GCA_019690055.1 Micromonosporaceae bacterium | reverse complement strand
GTCCCCGCGCGCCCACTGCCCGGTCGGGGCACGGGTGGGAGTTGCTGCGTAGAGTGGTGGCCGGCACGACCGGCCCGGGGATGACGCCCGACCCGCGGCCGTTCGGGCCGTCACACGGATGCCAGACTCCTCGGAGGTGGGTGCGTGACCAGCACGTTGCCGACCGTAACGGCCAGCAGCGCGACCCCGGCCGGCCTGACCTCCGGTCGCCCACGGCTGCTGCGAGCCGAGCTCCTCAAGGCCCGCACCACCAACATCTGGTGGATCTTCGGGTTGTTGGCGCTCGCGGCCGTCGCCGCGTCGCTGGTCGTCAACTGCTGGCTGGCGAGCGTCGACATCGAGAACGTCCAGAACCCCGACCCGAACGCCGAGATCCCGTCGGAGCTGCTCGGCCCGAGCACGGACCTGGCCGGTGTGGTCGCCCGCAACGCCGCCAACATCTACACCTCCGGCCAGTTCTTCGGGCTGATGTTGATCATGCTGTTCGGCGCGCTGCTGATCACCAACGAGTACTTCCACCAGACGGCCACCACGACCTTCCTCGCCACCCCCCAGCGCACCCGCGTGATCCTCGCGAAGCTGGGTGCGGCGGCCGTCGTCGCGGTCGTGGGCTGGGCCGTGATCACCGTCGTGAGCGTGGCGGTGGGCTCGGTCTTCCTCTCCCGGTTCCTGTCCGTGTCGACCGCCCTGGACGTGTGGGCCGTGCAGCGGTCCATCCTCATGAACCTGCTCGCCTACGTGGTCTGGGCGGTCCTGGGCATCGGGCTGGGCGCCCTGCTGCGCAACCAGCTCGCCGCGACCCTGACCGGCGCCGGCCTGTACTTCCTCGGCAGCCAGGCCGTTCAGCTCGTGTTCGTCGTGATCTACATCGTCATCGAACACCCGCTGGTGATCAAGTCGATGGTGCTGGCGCCGTCGGTGGCCTCCCAGGTCATGATCTCGGCCGAGCCGACCACGTTCTGGTTGACCCAGGACGGCCCGATCATGGGTCCACAGTGGTGGGTCGGCCTGATCGTCCTGCTGGCGTACGGCGTCGTGGCGGGCGTGGTCGGTACCCTGCTCATCCGGCGCCGGGACATCGCCTGACACACCCCGACGGCTGAGGACCAGCCGCATGGTCACGATCACCGAGGACGCCCGGGCGCATCGCATCGACCGGCGCATCTACGGGCAGTTCGCCGAGCACCTGGGCCGAGGCGTCTACGAGGGCATCTGGGTCGGCGACGACTCGCCGATCCCCCACCACAACGGCATCCGCTCCGACGTGGTAGCCGCCCTGCGGGCGATCAAGGTGCCGGTCGTACGCTGGCCCGGCGGCTGCTTCGCCGACGACTATCACTGGCAGCGGGGTATCGGCCCCCGCGCCGAGCGCCCCGCCGTCGTGAACTTCCACTGGGGCGGAGTGGTCGAGTCCAACCACTTCGGCACGCACGAATACTTCGAGCTGCTGCACCAGCTCGACGCGGAGGCGTACATCTGCGGCAACGTGGGTAGCGGCAGCGTGACGGAGATGCGGGACTGGGTCGAGTACATCACGCTCGACGGCACCTCGCCGATGGCCGACCTGCGCAAGCGGCACGGTCGCGACCAGCCGTGGCGGCTGCACTTCTTCGGCGTGGGCAACGAAAGCTGGGGCTGCGGCGGGAACATGCGGCCGCAGTACTACGCCGACCTGTACCGGCGGTACCAGACGTACGTCCGCCCGTACGGCGAGTTCCCGATCTACAAGGTCGCGTGCGGAGCCAACGACAACGACTACGAATGGACCGAGGTGCTGATGACGCAGGCCGGCCGCTTCATGGACGGGCTGAGCCTGCACTACTACACGATCCCCAGCGGGGACTTCTCCGCCAAGGGGTCCGCGATCGACTTCGACGACCACGAATGGTACGCGACCATCCGGCAGGCCCGGCGGATCGAGGAGCTGCTCGCCCGGCACTGCGCCATCATGGACACGCACGACCCGGACAAGCGGGTCGGGCTGATCGTCGATGAGTGGGGCACCTGGTACGACCGCGCGCCCGGGACCAACCCGGGCTTCCTCGAGCAGCCGAACACGATCCGCGACGCGATGGTCGCCGCGCTGACCTTCAACCGGTTCCACCGGTACGCCGACCGGGTCCGGATGGCGAACATCGCCCAGATGGTCAACGTGCTGCAGGCCCTGCTGCACACCGACGGCCCGGTCATGGTCCGGACCCCGACGTACTATGCGTTCGCCCTCTACACCGACCACCACGACGCGTTGTTCGTGGACGCGCGGCCGGACTCCGGCGATGCCCCCGGCACGATCGGGGCCCACGGCGAGTACACGGTGTCATGGAAGGACGACGCCTACACCGTCACCGTGACGAACGCGGGCCTGGAGGAGGAGGTCGACGCGACCTTCGACCTGCCAGGGCGCATCACGACCGTCCACCGTGACCAGATCCTCCTGGGCGAGCGGCCCAACAGCCAGAACACGGTCGCCGACCCGAACGAGGTGGTGCTCACTGAGTTCAATGACTATCGCATCGATGGATCTCGTCTGCGAATGACCGTGCCGCCGCACAGCATCGTTACGCTGCGCGTCAGCCACGCGTGACGGGTCGAGCGCGCCAACGGCGCTCGCGCCCGTCACCGGCGACGGGCTAGTGCGGCGTCGATCTCCTGGCGGCGGCCCTCGACGAGCGCGTCGTAGACCTCGTCCGGCAACGGCGCGCGATCGGTGAACCGGATGCCCCCCTTGGTGGCGTCGAGCCCGGCGAACCGCGCGAGCACGGCGGCCACCACGTCGGAGCTGAACGGGTAGGCCGAGTAGCCCGCCTTCGTGACCCGGATGGCGATCAGCGGCCGACCGCGGTAGCGCAGGGCCGGCATGCCGTAGCTGGTTCCCTCCTCCGCCTGCGGCACGAGCGCCACCGCCCGGGCCCGGTACCGGTCGAGCAGGCTCCGGGTCGGCTCGGCCAGGCTCGCGATGTAGTCGGTGAGCTCACCCACGTCCTCATCGTGACAGGTGCTCGGTCACCTAACGGACCGGGACCCGTGGGACTGGGGCCCGACGCGCTGAGCGCGTCCGGCCGCGGGTCACTGCTTGGCCGCCTGCAGGGCCGCCCGGATGGTGTCGGTCCCGGCCGGCGTGCCGGCCTCGTTGTCGGGACCGCCGTAGGGGGCCACGTACGCCGGGGTGCCGACCTGGAACATCCGCCCGGCCTCCAGCGGCCCCGCGTCGACGACGTCGTAGCCGATCGCATTGATGAACGTGGTCGCTGCCGCCTTGGCCGACTCGTCGTCGCCGGCGATCGGCAGGGCGCTGCGGTCCGGCGCCCCGGCCGGGCGAGGCAACGAAGCCAGGTTCTTGAAATAGATGTTGTTAAACGCCTTGACGACGTGGGCGCCGATGAGGTGCTTGGCCATCAGGTGACTGCTCGTGGTGGAATCGGTGTCCAGCACGGCGATCTGGCCGTCCCGCTGCGGGTAGTAGTTGCAGGTGTCCAGCACCGGCTTGCCGATGAGCGGCTCCACCGGCACCGTAGGGTAGGCCCGCAGCGGGATGCTCACCACGACGATGTCCCCCGCGGTCGCCGCCTCGGTCGGGGTGCCCGCCCGGGCCTTCTCCCCCAGGGCGGCCACCTGGTCATTGAGGGTCTTCGGCGTGCGCGAGTTGCTGAGCACGACGTTGTACCCGGCCTCGACCGCGAGCCGGGCCAGGGTCCCACCGATCCGGCCGGCCCCGATGAACCCCACCGTCGTCATCGTGTCCTCCCTCGCCGCGCGGCCCCGTCGTCGGGCCGACACCCCGGACCGTACCGCCGCTCGCCCCGCCGTCAGGCGGCAACGGCGCAGGCGACCGCTTGCGGGTGAGCGGTACGGTCTCCGGTCCCGCCGACGCCGGTGCGCGAGCCGCACGGTCAGGTACACCGTTGCGCAAGCCGTACGGTCAGGTACGCCGGCGCCACAAGCCGACCACCGCCGCCACCACGGAGACCAGGTACAGCTGACCGGCCAGGGCTTCGACGACGGTCACCCCCCGGGCAACCCGGCCCGCTGGCGTGATGTCGCCGAAGCCGACGGTCGCCATCGTGATGACGCTGAAGTAGAGCTGGTCGGCCGCGCTCGGCAACCCGGCCACACCATTTAGGTATCCCTCTGGATCGAAGGAGGCCAGGAGCTGGTTGAGGGAGGCGAAGAACAGCGCCAGCAGCAGGTACACGGACAGCACACCGAGCACGGCCGGGGTGTCCACCGCGCGGCGCGTGATGACGGCCCGGGCGAAGATCGCGATGATCGCCGCGGTGAACACGAGCGAGACTGCCCCGACCACGCCCGATCTGGTCGCGGCCGGCGCCACGCGGGCGACCACCGCCACGACGATCAACGCCACAGCGGTCCCGACCCACGCCACATGCCGCGACCAGGCGGGCGCCCGCCCGCTCAGCCGCAACGCCTCCCACAGCAGATAGCCGAGCAGGGCCAGGCGTACCACGCTTCCGGCGACGGCGTCAGCGAGGGCGATGATCGCGCCGTAGGCCAGCAGGATCGTCGCCAGCATTCGCCAGTACCGCCGCTGCGCCATGCCCTCATTGTCAGGCCCCCACCGTCGACGCGTGGCTCCATGCCGCTTATGGCTCGATGAGGCCGGCCCGGATGGCGTACCGGGTGAGGTCGAGCCGGTCCCGCAGGCCGAGCTTCTGCAGCAGGTTCGCCCGATGACGCTCGACCGTCTTCACGCTTATGACGAGCATCTCTGCGATCTGTTTCGATGAATATCCCTCGGCGACCAGCTTGAGGATCTCCTCCTCGCGCTCAGTGATGATCTTCGCCGAGCGGTTGTTGCGCGTACGGTCGAGCAGCCGACGGATGAGCGTGCTCACGGCCCCGGGGTAGAGGAAAGGCTCGTTGCGCATTGCGGAGCGGCACGCCTCCACCAGGTCACGGTCGGCGACCGACTTGAGCACGTACCCGACGGCGCCGGCCTGCAGCGCCTCGATGACGTACTGCTCGTTGTCGTACATCGTCAGAATCAGCACCCGCGTCGGCGGCGAGATGCGGCTGATCTCGCGGGCCGCCTGCAAACCGGTCAGGCGGGGCATGGCGATGTCGAGGATGGCGATGTCGGGCTGGTGGACCTTGGCCTGCTCGACGGCCTCCGCCCCGTCGCCCGCCTCGGCGACGACGGTCAGGTCCGGTTCGTTGTCGAGAATCAGGCGAAGCCCCCGACGGACTAGGGCGTGGTCGTCGCCGAGCAGGATCGTGGCGGGCGGGCGGTTCTCGGAGTTCGCCGGCGGGCGGTTCTCGGGGTTCGACGTCATCGCACACTCACCAGCGCCGTCGGGTATGGCACGTCCAGACGCACCTCGGTGCCGCCGTTCTCACCGCTGGATATCGAGAAATCGGCGCCGATGAGCAGAGCCCGCTCGCGCATGCCGCGGATGCCCGCCCCCTCCACCGAGTCGGCCAGGCCCACGCCGTCGTCCGTCACGCGCAGCGTCACGCCCTGGGGCGTGCGGCGCAGCGACACCACCGCTTTGCTCGCCCCGGCGTGGCGCACGGTGTTGGTCAGGCTCTCCTGCGCGACACGGTAGATCACCAGCTCGGCGTCGTGGCTGAGGTCGGGCAGGTTGGGATCGACCAGCGCCTTGACGGTCAGCCCGGCCCGGGGTGGGACCTCATCGACCAGCGCCTTGACCGCGCTGCACAGCCCGCGCTCCTCGAGCTGGCCGGGCCGCAGACGCCGGGCGATGCGACGGATCTCGTCGAGGCTGGTGCGGGTCGTCTCCAGGACCTCGCGCAGGTCGTGGCGCGCCTCCTCGGGCAACCGGTCGGCCACGCCCTTGAGCTCCAGCAGCACCGCGGTGAGCGTCTGCCCCACCTCGTCGTGCAGCTCCTGCGCAATGCGGCGCCGCTCCGCCTCCTGGGCGGCGAGCATGTAGGCGTTGCGCTGGGCGCGCTCGGCCCGTAGGCGCTCCTGCATTGCATTAAATGCTTGGATTAATGGTGCGACGCCGCCGTCGCCCGGGAGTGTCGGCAACGGAGCCGGCGACGACAGATCGATAGTCGCCATGGCCTTGGTCAGCCGCTGGATCGGGGCCAGCCCGACCCGCAGAAGAACCGCGTTCGCCCCGAGCAGAAGCGCGAGGCCCGCGACGAGGATCACCACCTCGGTGAGCACGACCGGCGTCGAGACGGTGACCGGGCCCAGCACAAGCAGCACGGTCGCGCTGGTCAGGATCGCCGCGTTGATCAAGAAGATCCGCCAGAACAGCGTCACGACGTCCGAATCCCTCCCTGCTGTCGGATCAAGCCTGCGACGCCTCGATCGGCCCGTCCATGGGTGGTGACACCCAAAGCAGGGGCGGGTCACACCCCAGGACGAGGGTCCGCCACCCACGTAGTTGGGTGCCGCGCCCAATGGGCACCACCCACTCTACGCGGTGATCATCGAGCTACGCCCGCCAAGATCGGGCGTTCGACTTCCCCGAAGGGAACATGCTCGATATGTTGCGTTCACTCGTCCGACGCGCGCGGGCGTGCCTCCGCGTACCTTCGTCAATCCCTGACCGTACGGCGATCGCCACGAGCCGCACCGCGCGCCACACGGTACGCGGCCGCGAGCGGCACGGACCTCCGGGGGTCCGCCCGTGAGCTGGCCGGCCATTCTCTCGCTGGCCATCTTCGCCGTGGCCTTCATCCTCATCGCCACCGAGAAGGTGCACCGCACCGCGGTGGCGCTGGCCGGGGCGGCGGCGATGGTGGTGCTCGGTCTGGTCCCCGGCAACGAGATCTTCTATTCCCACCACGTCGGCATCGACTGGGAGGTCATCTTCCTGCTGCTGGGGATGATGATCATCGTCGGGGTCATCAAGCACACGGGGGTCTTCGAGTTCCTCGGTGTGTGGGCGGCGCAACGCTCCCAGGGCCGGCCCTACCGCCTGCTGGTCTTCCTCATGGCCATCACGGCGATCGCCTCGCCGTTCCTGGACAACGTCACCACCGTCATGCTCGTGGCGCCGGTCACGATCGCCGTCTGCCGCCGACTGGAGATCTCCCCGGTGCCGTACCTGATCGCGGAGGTGCTGGCCTCGAACGTCGGCGGCGCCGCCACGCTTATCGGCGACCCGCCGAACATCATCATCGCCAGCCGGGCCGGTCTGTCGTTCAACGACTTCCTGATTCACATGACCCCGATCGTGGCGCTGCTGTTCGCGCTGTTCGTGCTCATGGCCCGGTTCCTGTTCCGGAAGTCCTTCGTGTACCACCCGGAGAAGGTCGAGCTGGTCATGGCCATGGATCCCCGGGCCTCGATCACCGACATGCGCAAACTCGTGCGCTGCCTCATCGTGCTCGGGCTCGTGATGGTCCTGTTCACGCTGCACACAGTGCTGCACCTCAGCCCGGCGATCATCGCCCTGCTCGGCGCCGGGGCCATCGTGGTGGCCTCCAAGGACTGGACCAACGGCTACCTGAAGGAGGTCGAGTGGTCGACCCTCGTCTTCTTCATGGGGCTGTTCGTCATGGTGGGCGCGCTCGTCAACACCGGCATCATCGAGGTCGTCGGCGAGTGGGCGGTCCGGACGGTCGGCAACAACTACCTCGCCGCGGCGACCAGCCTGCTGTTCGGCTCGGCGTTCGTCGGTTCCGTCGTGGACAACATCCCCTACGCGGCGACCATGGCCCCGATCGTGGAGGATCTGGCCGCCCAGCCCACCGACCCGACCACCAGCCGGGCGCTGTGGTGGTCGTTCGCCCTCGGCGCCGACCTGTCCGGCAACGGCACCGCGATCGCCGCGAGCGCCAACGTCGTGGTGCTCGGCATCGCCGCCCGGGAAGGCGAGCCGATCAGCTTCGGGCAGTTCACCAAGTACGGCGCCATCACGACGGTCGTGACGACCGTCGTGATGGCGTCGTACTTGGT
>JADGGF010000195.1 GCA_019690055.1 Micromonosporaceae bacterium | reverse complement strand
CCCGGGAACGGGCGGCGGTGGGGCGGGGGGGGGCGGCGCAGGCCGGCGGCGACCAGGGCGGGCACCACCGCGCCCGTGCCGTAGATGTAATTGGCGCCCCACCGGCCGAACCACGACCCGTCCGGCTCCTGGTGGCGCAGCAGCCAGGCCACGCCCCGGCGGGCCGCCCGGCTGGAGCCGAGCCCGTGCGCCACCAGCATCTCCACGATGTGCGCGGTGACGTCGGCCGACGGGGGATCGATGACCTCGCCGAAGTCACAGAACGGCAGCTTGGTGGCGAGCCGCCGCGTGTTGTCGGCGTCGAAGGCCCCCCACCCGCCATCGCGGGACTGCATGCCGACCGTCCAGGTCACCCCGCGCTCCACCGCGGCGCGAACGGCGTCCGGGTCAGGGTGGTGGTCGGCGACCCGGCGCAGGGCGAGCACCACCTCGGCGGTGTCATCGGTGTCCGGGTAGATGTCGTTGGCGAACTCGAAGGCCCACCCGCCCGGGGCGAGCCGGGGTCGGCGCACCGCCCAGTCACCGCGGACCCGAACCTCCTCACCGAGCAGCCAGTCCGTCGCCCGCCGCACCGCCGGGTCGTCAGGGCTCACGCCGGCGTCGAGCAGCGCGGTCACCGCCAGCGCGGTGTCCCACACCGGCGACTGGCACGCCTCCAGCCACCGGTGCACCCCGTCGGGCCGCTGTTCGCGCACGAGGAAGCCCTCCAAGCCGGCGAGTCCCTTCGCCATCACCGGGTGATCCCAGTCGTACCCGAGCAGATGCAACGCCATGAGCGAGTACACCCACGGCGGCTGGATGCCGCCCCAGGAACCGTCCGCCTCCTGGCGCTCGATGATCCACTGCGCGGCGCGCCGCCGGGCCGCCTCCCGCAGGCGCCGGATCGGGTGCCGGGCGTACCAGTGCAGCACCCGGTCCAGCCGCTGGAAGAAGCCGCTCCAGGTCCACAGTGGAGCCTTCCTCCGCGGCGGGACGGTGTCGACCGCGAGCTCCGTCAGGTCGAAGGGCAGCGGCCGCACCGGCCGCAGGCTGCCCACGATGGTCAGCGGCACCACGGTCTGGCGCGCCCAGCACGCCCAGTCGTAGATGTTCAGCGGGAACCAGGACGGCAGGTAGATCATCTCGGGCGGCAGCTCGGGCAGGTCGTCCCAGGGCCAGGCACCGAAGAGCGCCAGCCAGATGCGGGTGAAGACGCGCGTGGCCGGCAGTCCACCCTGCTCGCGGATGAACTGCGCGGCCCGCTGCATGTGCGGCGCGTCGGGTGGGTCGCCGGCCAGCCGCAGCGCGACCCACGCCTCGACGGTGGTCGACAGATCCGCCGGCCCGCCGGGGAACGTGGCCCACGTCCCGTCGGCGCGCTGCTGCGACCGGATCCAGCGGGCCGCCGCCGCGGTCTCCTCTTCGGTTCGGATGCCGAGGAACTCGCGCAGCAACAGGTCCTCGGCGTCCATCGTCACGTTGGTGGCCAGCGTGCCCTTCCACCAGCCGTCCTCGTGCTGGCGGCCGCGCAGGTGCTCGACCGCGCGCGCCAGGGCCGCGGCGACCTCGGTCCCCTCCAGAGTGCTTGTCATGACGATCGATCTACCACGTAGTGGGCGAGCTGGATGAGCTCGGCCCGGGCCTGCGGCTTGATGTCGACCTGGGTGAGCGCCTGCTCGGCCTGACGCAGGCACGCCTCGGCCTGCTGCAGCGCCCAGGCCCGGGCCCCGGCCCGGTCGAGCAGGTCGGCCACACCGGCCACGATCTCGTCCGTCGGCTCGTCCCGGCCGAACAACCACGCGTGCAGCTGCCCAGCCGTGTCCACGGGGGTGGCGTTGTCCCGGCCGGCGTCCCGGCCGGCGGCGTCCGGTTCGACGGCGGCATCCGACCGAGGCGCGGCATCCGAGCCGGCGGCGGCATCCGACCGGGGCGCGGCATCCGACCGGGGCGCGGCGCCAGACTGGGCGGCGGCCCAGGCCACCGGCAGGGACTTCTTCCGCGAACGCAGGTCGGAGTGGACCGGCTTGCCCGTCACCGCCGGGTCGCCCCAGATGCCGAGCACGTCGTCGACGAGCTGGAAGGCGAGCCCGACCTCACGCCCGAACGTCATGAGCGCATCCACAGTGGACTGCGGGGCGTCGGCCAGAACCGCACCGATCCCGGCGCTGGCCGCGAGCAGGGCCCCCGTCTTCGCCCGCGCCATCTCGATGCACTCGTCGAGTCCGACGTCGTCGCGGGCCTCGAACGCGAGGTCCGACACCTGCCCGCGGGTCAGCTCCCGGGTCGCGCTGGCCAGCAGCCACGCCGCCCGGGACGCGCCGGCCGCCGGCGCCTCGAGCAGGCTCTCGTGCGCGAGCGCGAGCAGGGCGTCGCCCGCCAGGATCGCGGTCGCCGGCCCCCAGATGGACCACACCGTCCGGCGGTGGCGGCGCTCCACGTCCCGGTCCATCAGGTCGTCGTGCAACAGCGAGAAGTTGTGCACCAACTCCACGGCCACCGCGCCCGGCAGGGCCGCCGTCACCGGGGCGCCGACCGCCTCGGCGGCCAGCAGGGCCAGCGCGGGTCGCACCATCTTGCCGCCCCGGCCCGGCGTGGGCTGGCCGTCGGCGTCGCACCAGCCCAGGTGGTAGGTCGCGACATGCCGGCACCACGGGTCCAGCCGCGCCAGCGCCGCTTCCAACGCCGGCTCCACTAGACCGCGACTTCTATCCAGAATGGACGGTGGTGTCGCCGGCCTCCGCTCGGTCGACGTCACCGACCCTGTCCCTGTCATACCATCACTCCTCGTCCACCGGGCGATCCTCGCCCCCCCAGAACCAGGCCGGTGGGCGGTTCGCCCACCGATGGCCCGGGTCCGTTGAGGTGTCCGGCGCCTTCGCCGAGCACGGCGCGCGCCGCTGCCTGACCGCTCCGGACGGCGCCTTCCATCGTGGCCGGCCAACCGGTATCGGTCCAGGCACCAGCCAGGAACAGGCCGGGGGCGTACGTCCGCGCCGGCGGGCGCAGCGCCGCCTGCCCCGGCGCCGGACGGAAGGTCGCCGCGCGCTCCCGGGTGACGAAGAAATCGATCAAATCAGCTGTGGCGATGTCCGGCACCACCCGAACCAGCTCCGGCCAGAAAACCTCGCGCAGCCGGGCCACCGGCGCGTCGATGTACGGGTCGGCCGCCGAGACCGAGACGGCCAGGTACTGCCCCGACGCCAGGCCGGCGGCGTCCGTACGGTCGAAGACCCACTGCACCGGCGAGCCCACCACGGCCAGGAAGGGTTCGGCCATGACCCGCTCGCTGACGACGACGTGGACGTTCACGATCGGCGCCGCGCCGAGCCGAGCCGCCCAGCCGGGCTCGGCCGCGACGGCCCCGGGCGGCAGCAAGGCCTCGGCGGCGGCGGGCGGTACGGCCAGGATCACCTGGTCGGCCACCACATCCCCGCGAATGGCGTCAACACGAATGGCGTCCCCGCTGGTGGCGTCATCACGACCGGTGCCGGCGCCACGGCCGACGTCCGGGCCGCCCCGGCGGGTCGCGATGCGCCAGCCGTCGCCGACGCGCTCCAGCCGGGTCACCTTGGTGGTCGTCCGCACCACCACCCCGGCCTCGGCGAGCCGGGCCAGCGCCGCCTCGCCGTGCAACCGTCCCAACGGGACACGCGACCAGCCGAGGTCGGCCGCGCCGGCCTCCTCCAGCAGACCGACCTGGAACACCATGGCGGCCAGCGCGAGCGACGCGTCGTCGGCGTGGGCGTTGAGAGTGGCGACCCCGATGAGATCCCACAGCGCCTCGACGGTGTCGGCGTCCTGCCCGTGGGCGCGCAGCCAGTCGCCGAAGGCCCGCCGGTCGGTGGCCGGGTCCGTGCGGTCCACGCCCCGCAACGCCAGCACGGCCCGGGCCGCCCGCAGGCGCGCCCGTACGGTCAGCGGCCGGTAGGCCAGCAACGAGCGGGCCAGGTGCAGCGGGGCGGGCAGGGCGTTGCGACGCAGCCGCGCCCGCCGACCGTCGCGACTGGACACGACGGGGATGTCGAGCCGGGGCTGCAGCACGGTCTGCGCCGACACGCCGAGCCGGTCCAGCAGCGCCCGGTAGGCGGTGCAGCACCGGAGAAAGACGTGCTGACCGTTGTCGATGTTGAGATCCCCGCGCCGGAAGGAGTACGTCAGCCCACCCAGCCGGGGCTTGGCCTCCAGCAGCGTCACCGAGCAGCCGGCGTCGGCACAGGCGAGCGCAGCGGTGATGCCCGCCAGGCCACCACCGACCACGACCACCCGACCTCTGCCGCCCGCCGAAGTCATTGACCGCGACCTATCAGAGCCCAGGCGGCCACGCGGGCCTTCTGCCACCCCGACAACGACAGCCGCTGGTAGTAGACGCGGCTGGGCTCGGCCGCGATACGGGCCAACAGTTGACGATAGATTCCCGCCATGGCGGCCGTGCAGGCGGCGCTGCGGCGGTCGAGCAAGGGCACCAGCCGCAGTCCCTCGGCGTACCAGGCGCGGGCCCGCTGCGCGCAGGCCGCGATCACGGCGGCCAGCCCGCCGTCCTTGTCGACCAGGTCGCCCCGCTCGTCCAGCGTCAGCTCCACGCCGAACGCGTCCAGCTCGCGCTGCGGCAGGTAGACCCGGCCGGCGTGGAGGTCCTCCCGGATGTCCCGCAGGATGTTCGTCTGCTGCAGGGCGATCCCCAGGGTGTCGGCCCAGCTGGCGGCGCGGGGGTCGGGGCGGGAGCCGAAGACCCCCAGGCACAGCCGGCCCACGGTGCCGGCCACACACCGGCAGTAGATCACCAGTTCATCGAACGTCTCGTACGTCCGGCCGGTGACGTCCATCTCCACGCCGTCGATCAGCTCCCCGAAGGCCGGCATCGGCACCGGGTACCGGCGAGCGGCGTCGCGGACGGCGACCAGCACGGGATCGACGGACGCGTCGATGTCGTCCAACTGCGCCCGCAGCGCCGACAGGGCGGTGAGCTTCTCGTCCGGCGGCGCCTCCTCGTCGCCGATGTCGTCGATGCGCCGCGACAGGGCATAGAGCGCGCACAGCGCCTGCCGCTTGGGCGGCGGCAGCAATCGGATCCCGTAGTAGAAGTTGCGGGCCCGGGTGCGGGTTATCTCCTCGCACACCTGGTACGCCTGCTCGATTGTCGACGTCACTCTCGGCTCCCGTCGGCCGTTCGGTCGGTGGTCGGTTGCCTCACGAGCCCGGCGAGCGCGATGAGCACGTCCCGCCGGCGACGCCGGGGATGGGCGGGCAGCACGTTCCAGTCGGCCCGACGCAGGGCCGCCACCGCCGCCCGGCCGCCGGCGATGTAGCCGGCGATCGCCAGGCGTGCCCAGCCCCGCAGCTCGCCGAGCAGGGGTGTGCCCTCGGCGAGGAGCGCTTCGGCCCGCTCCGCCTCGAAGCGCACCAGCCGGCGCAGGGCCGGCGACGCCACCGCAGCGTCGAGGTCGTCGCGGCGGACGTCGAACCGCTGGAGGTCTTCCTGCGGCAGGTAGAGCCGGCCCGCCCGGTGATCCTCGGCGACGTCCTGACAGTGCTCGATGATCTGCAGCGCCGAGCACACCCGGTCGGAGAGCGCGACACGCTCGGGCGTGCTCACCGCGAAGATCTGCAGAACCAGCCGGCCGACCGGGTTGGCGGACAGGGCGCAGTAGCCCAGCAGGTCCTCGTACGTCTCGTAGACGGTGGTCGTCTGGTCGCGCAGGTTCGCCTCGATCAGATCGACAAACGGCTGCTCCGGCAGGTCACAGGCCCGTACGGTCGCGACCAGATTGCGCAGCACCGGGCTGTGGGGTGTCCCGCCGTGCCAGATCGGCGCCAGGTCGTCCCGGAACGCCAGCAGGGCGGCCGTCCGCTGCTCCGGCGCGCCCGTGTCGCCCAGGTCGTCGATCACGCGGGCGACGTCGTAGAGGTTCCGCAGATGCCCGCGGTACCGCGCCGGCAGCACCCGCAGCGCGACCGGAAAATTCTCGGCGCGTTCCTTGCGACGCAGATCGGCCGGCGGCTCATGGGGCAGATAGGTATGCGCCGCCGACCGTACGGATTCGCCGTCCGCCTCGGCCGATCGGGCACCGGTCGGGGGTCGCATTCCCTGATGGTGGGCCGCCGCCGGGTGTGGCGTCTGTACCTTTTTCGCGCAAATCGGGTGCGGTCGGTTGTCACCGGCGTACAAACGGACAACGGGTCTCGGCGACCTTCGCCGATTTGAGGTAGACCGGTATACGTGCAAGTACCGGGAAACATCGCGAGAAGTGATCTTGCCCGGCTGGTGCCGGTGCTGCACAACCAGCTGCCTGAGATTCTGGCCGAGGTCCGGGCGCAGTTTGCCACAGAATGGCCCGAATATGCCGAGTTTCTCAGCCACGACCAGGGTGAGGTGACCACGGCGGCCCGGGCCTTCCTGACCTGGCTGGTGGAGCTGGCCGACCAACCGAGGACGCCCACCGACGTTGCTCCGCACATCGCGCTGTTTGAGAGCATCGGTCGGTTGGAAGCCCGGGAGGGCCGCGAACTGTCCACATTGCTGTCCGCCTACCAGGTGGGCGGGCGGGTGGCCTGGCGGCACGTATCCCGGGCGGCCCTCGAGTTGGGCGTCGAGCCCGACGCGCTGGCCGCGCTCGCCGAGGCGGTCTTCGTCTTCATCGACCAGCTCTCCTCCGCCTCGGCCCGCGGGTACGTCTGGGAGCAGTCCGAGGCCGTGGCCGAGCGCGAGCGCCGCCGGGAGGAGCTCGTCGACCTGCTGCTCTCCGGCCGGGCCGACACCGCCGCCGTCCGCAGTGCCGCGGTCCGCGCCGGCTGGGCCCTACCGACCGAGGTATCGATCATCCTCACCGACGCCGACAACCCCATCGGCAACACGTTCCTGACCCGGCTCGACACCCGCAGCCTGCCGGTCCGCCGCCCGGGCCTGGTCGGCGCGATCGTCCCCGATCCCGCCGGTCCCGGCCGGCGCAGCTGGCTGGCCAAGGCCCTGCGGGGCGCCCGGGCCGTCGTCGGCCACGCCGTACCCCTGGAGCACTTGCCGGCCAGCGTGCCGATCGCGCAGACCGCCGCCGAACTCCAGCGGGCCGGCATCCTCGTCGACGACCCCGTCTTCGCCGACGAGCACCTCGACGCGATCCTGGTCCACCGCGATCCCCGGCTGCTCGCGGCGCTGCAGCGCAAGGTCCTCGCCCCGCTGGACGGCCAACCGAGCGCCACCCGCGACCGGCTCATCGAAACCTTGCGATCCTGGCTGCGCCACTTCGGCGACCGCCGGGCCGTCGCCGCCGAGCTGCACGTCCATCCCCAGACCGTCCGGTACCGGATGGGCCAGCTGCACGCCCTGTTCGGCTCCGCCCTGGACTCGCCCGACTTCCGGTCCCAACTGCTGCTCGCGCTCGCCTGGAGCGGCGCCCCGGCCCCCGGCGACGGCGCGGTGCCTCAGCTCCCGCCGAAGCGGGCGGCGAGCCGGCGGTAGAGCCCCGGCGTGACCGACCGGACCGCGACCGGCAGCCGCAGCCACCGCGGCAGGTAGGCCTCGGCCCGGCCGGTCTCGATCAGCCGGATGATCCGGGCGGCCGCGACATCCGGGCTCTGGGGACGCGGGCGGCTGCGCCCGTACGGCTGGCCGCGGCGAGCGAAGAACTCGGTCGCCACCACGCCGGGGATGAGGACGCCCACCCGCACGCCCGTGCCGTGCAACTCCAGCCGCAGGCTCTCCGCGAACGCGTCGAGCCCGGCCTTGGTCGCCGCGTACACCGCCTCGCCGGCCACACCCATGCGCCCGGCGATCGAGGTGACCAGGACGATGCTGCCCCGGCCCTCGACGAGCATCGACGGCAGGACGGCCCGCGTCAGCTCGATCGGGGCCGTGAGGTTGGCCGCGATCAGGCGAGCCGGCATGTCGTCGGGCGCCGTGGTGAACGACCCGGCGGCGCCGACGCCCGCGTTGGCGACGAGGATGTCCAGCCGCCCCGCCAC
>JADGGF010000194.1 GCA_019690055.1 Micromonosporaceae bacterium | reverse complement strand
CTAGGGACGTTCGGGCCCTTCCCCGGGTGTGGCGTGCGCCACTAGAGTGACGATCATGCGCAGCACCATGATGGACTTCCCGCTGCAGATCGCGCGGATCCTCGAGCACGGCTCGACTGTGCACGGGCGGGCGGAGGTCGTGACGTGGACGGGCGACCAGTCGCGCCGGATGTCGTACACCGAGGTGGGGGCGCAGGCGGCCCGTCTCGCGCACGCCCTGCGCGACGACCTGGGGGTGACCGGCGACGATCGCGTCGCCACGTTCATGTGGAACAACGCCGAGCACCTGGTGGCCTACTTCGCGGTGCCCAGCATGGGCGCCGTGCTGCACACGCTCAACATCCGCCTGTTCCCGGACCAGGTGGCGTACGTGGCGAACCACGCTGAGGACAAGGTCGTCCTGGTCGACTCGACACTGCTGCCGCTGCTCGCCAACGTGCTGCCGCAGATGTCGACGGTGCGGCATGTGGTCGTGGTGGGCGGCGCGGATCCTCAACCGCTGGTCGCGGCCGCGCCCAATGTCGCGGTCCACGCGTGGGACGACCTGCTGCGCGACAAGCCGGAGCGCTACGACTGGCCGGAGGTCGACGAGCGCGACGCGGCGGCCCTGTGCTACACCTCGGGCACGACCGGCCACCCCAAGGGCGTCGCGTACTCGCACCGCTCGATCTGGCTGCACTCCATGCAGATCTGCGCCGCGGAAGCGTTCGGGCTCGGCCCGACGTCCCGGGTGCTCACGATCGTGCCGATGTTCCACGCCATGGCGTGGGGCCTGCCGTACGCGGCGTTCATGTCCGGCGCTTCGTTGATCATGCCCGACCGGTTCCTGCAGGCCCAGCCGATCGCCGCCATGATCGCGGCGGAGCGGCCGACCCTCGGCGGCGCTGTGCCGACGATCTGGACCGACCTGCTGTCCTATTTGGACAAGAATGAGGTCGACACGTCGTCGCTGAAGGAGGTGATCGTCGGCGGCTCCGCCTGCCCGCCGGCGCTCATGCACGCCTTCTCCGAGCGGCACGGCATCGAGATCATCCATGCCTGGGGGATGACCGAGATGTCGCCGCTGGGCTCGGTGTCGCGCCCGCCCGCTGGCGTGACCGGAGACGAGGCGTGGGCCTACCGGTACACGCAGGGGCGCATACCGGCCCCGGTGGCGGCGCGGATCGTGGCCCCGGACGGCAGCGTCGCGCCCGCCGACGGCCGGACGGTCGGCGAGCTGGAGGTCCGCGGGCCGTGGGTCACCGCGCGGTACCTGGGCGAGGACGAGCCGGATCCGGAGAAGTTCCACGACGGGTGGCTGCGCACCGGCGACGTCGGCACGCTCTCGCCGGACGGGTACCTCACCCTCACCGACCGAGCCAAGGACGTCATCAAGTCCGGGGGTGAGTGGATCTCGTCGGTGGAGCTGGAGAACGCCCTCATGGCGCACCCCGCGGTGCTGGAGGCGTGTGTGGTGGGTGTGCCGGACGAGCGCTGGGGTGAGCGTCCGCTCGCCGCGGTCGTGCTGCGGGAGGGCTCGTCCGCCAAGCCGGAGGAGCTGCGCGACTTCCTGGCGGGCAAGCTGGCGCGCTGGCAGTTGCCCGAGCGGTGGGTGTTCATCGACGCGGTCCCCAAGACGTCGGTGGGCAAGTTCGACAAGAAGGCGGTGCGCGCCCGGCACGCGGCCGGGGCCCTGGACGTGACCACCGTGAATTACCCGTAGATTCCGCTCCGGCAAGCTGCGCGGAATTGATCCAGCGCGCTTCGCGGCGGTCGCCGTGGCGAGGCCGAGGTGAGGACCGACATCGCGCGGGTGGTCGAGGTGCTGCCGGACCGCGGTCCCCATCGTGGCGGCGTTCCCATGTGGCCTCGCGCGACTGTCGTCGTGGTTGGATGGTGCGCGTGATCGACCCTGTGATCGACTCCGTGTCCTCTGTGATCGACATTGAGGCGGCCACCGTCGTCCGTGGTCAGGCCGAGCTGTTGCGCGGCGTGTCGTGGCGGGTGGCGGCGGACGAACGGTGGGTGGTGTTGGGGCCCAACGGGGCCGGGAAGACCACCCTGCTCAACCTCGCTGCGGCCCGCCTGTTCCCGACCCGGGGGACCGTCCGGGTGCTTGGCGAGACGCTGGGCGCCGTCGACGTCACTGAGCTGCGCACCCGGATCGGCCTGGCCACCGTCGCGCTGCACGATCGCATCCCGCCCGGGGAGGTCGTGCTCGACGTGGTGCGGACCGCGGCCTGGGGAATTGTGGGCAGCTTCCGCGAGCAGTACCACATGCTCGACACCGACCGGGCGCGGGACCTGCTGCGCCAGTTCGGGGTCGGTGGGCTGGCCGCGCGGCGGTACGGCACCCTGTCGGAGGGCGAGCGCAAGCGGGTCCAGATCGCGCGGGCGTTGATGACCGACCCGGAGCTGCTGCTGCTCGACGAGCCGGCCGCCGGTCTTGATCTCGGGGGCCGCGAGGACCTGGTGCGGCGGCTGAGCGAGCTGGCCGTCGATCCCCGGTCCCCGGCGCTCGTGCTGGTCACCCACCACGTCGAGGAGATCCCGCCCGGTTTCGACCGGGTGCTGCTGCTCCGCCAGGGCGAGGTGGTGGCCCACGGCCCGATTCACGACGTACTGACCAGCGCGAATCTGAGCGCAACCTTCGACGTGCCGCTGCGGGTGAGCGTCAGCGACGGCCGGTTCACCGCCCGCGCCGCGTAGACCCGCCCGTCCGCCCTCGGCGCGCGCCGCGCCGGACGCCCCCGGGGCCGTACGCGCCGCGCGCCCTGGGCCGTACGCGCCGCGCGCGCCTTCGCCATACGTGCCCGGTGACCTCGGCTGCCACGGCAACGAAAGCTGCAAACCCTTCGCCCACCGCACCGACCCCACCGACGCCGCTCGGTGATCCGCCCTTCTGGACGGGGCGTGGGATCATCACGGCATGCGCGCGCTGCTCAACCTGGTCCTGAACGTCATCTGGCTCATCTTCGGCGGAGCCTTGGTCGCCATCGTCTATGCGATCGTCGGAATTATCTGTTTCGCTTTGATCATCACGATCCCGTTCGGCGTGGCATCGTTCCGGATGGCGAACTTCACGATCTGGCCCTTCGGTCGCACACTCGTGCCCAAGCCATCGGCGGGGATCGCGTCCGGCATCGCCAACGTGCTGTGGTTCGTCCTGTTTGGATGGTGGCTGGCCCTGGGACACATCCTGCTGGCGGTCGCGCAGTTCCTCAGCATCATCGGCATTCCGCTCGGCATCGCCAACGTCAAGCTCGTGCCGGTGTCGCTGTTCCCGCTCGGGCACGAGATCGTTCCGGTCGGGCAGCGGTCGTCGGCCGCCTGATCGTCACGCCCGCCTGATCGTCACGGCCGCCCGCGGCGGCGCTGGATGTACTGCTCGGCCAGGGCCCGCGGCGCGACCGCGAGCCACGCGTCGACGATGGCCTCCCGCAAGGCGGGCCGGCGGACCACCCGCAACTGGATGAGCAGGCCGGGGTACCCATCGAAGTGGGGGATCGTGAAGAACCCGTCGTGGCCCGCGGCGAGCATCGCCTCCTTCTCGCCGAGGTCGGCGGTGCGCACGGCCAGGATCGGTCCGTCGGGCGGAGTCTGGTCGCCGAACCGTTTGATGTCGGCCTTGCGGAACTCGCGCTCCCAGGCGAACACCTTCCCGTCGACCGCCCAGCTCCGGCCGCCGCGGCGCTCCCCCTCGACCACCTCGGGCAGGGCCAGCGCGATCCGCGCCACGTCGTTGAGCGTCGCCACCTCGTCACGGTACCGCATCAGGCGGATGGCTGGCGGTAGCATGTGCATCGATACGGATGAGGTGACATGAACTATTTCGATGCTCCGGATGGTACCCGGCTCGCCTACCACATCGATGGCGATGGCGCCCCCCTGGTCTGCCTGCCCGGTGGGCCCATGCAGGCGTCGGCGCACCTCGGAGATCTCGGCGGGCTGAACGCGTACCGCCAACTGGTGCGGCTCGACCTGCGGGGCACCGGCGCGTCCGCCGTGCCGGCCGACGTGTCGACGTACCGGTGTGACCGCCAGGTCGACGACGTCGAGGCGCTCCGCGTGCACCTCGGGCGGGAGCGCATCGACCTGCTCGCCAGCTCCGCCGGGGCCGCCCTCGCCGTCCTCTACGCCATCCGCCACCCGGACCGGGTGGGCCAGATCGTGCTCGCCGCGCCCAGTCCGCCGGCCGTGGGCCTGCGGGTCAGCCAGGAGGATCGCCGGGCCGTGGCGGCGCACCGCCGGGGCGAGCCCTGGTTCGCCGACGCCTACGCGGCGATGGAGCGGATCATGGCCGGCACGTCCACGCCGGCGGACATCGCCGCGATCGCACCGTTTCATTACGGTCGATGGGACGCGGCCAGTCAGGCCTTCGACGCCCGCCGGGCGTACGAACGCAACACCGAAGCGGCGGACCGCTACTACGCCGACGGGGTGATCGACCCGGTCGCGATCCGAGAAGCGCTTGCACATGTCGATGCGTCGGTTCTGCTGATCGCCGGCGAGTACGATATCGGGCTGCCCCCGTCGACCGCCGCCGAGTTCGCGTCGCTGTTCCCCAAAGGCCGCCTGATCGTTCAACCCCGGGGCGGCCACTGGGCCTGGCTCGACGACCCGGACTGGTTCGTGCGGACGGTGACCGAGTTCCTGTTGTGACCGTACGGTCTCCGGCGCGGACCGTACGCCTCAGGCGAGCCGGCGCAGCGCCCGGACATAACGATTGGTGGCGATGTCCTGGACCAGGCGGGTGACCGGGCCGCCGAGCCGGGCGAGGGCCGTCGCGGGTCGGGAGAAGGCCCGGATGACGAAGAAGACATCGTCGGCGTCCGTCCATTCGACGAGGAACGCCTCCTCGCCGCGGGCCGGATGGCCCGGCAGGGTGCCGTACCCGAAGCCCTGGCGTCGAGGCTCGTCGATGACGTACACGATGCGGCACGGGATGGTCAGGCCGACGACGGGCGGACCCAGCCGGGTGACCACGACCTCGCCGGCCGCTGGGGCGGGCGGGGCGGTGACCACGGCCAGGCCGGCGCCGCGGTGCATACGCCAGCTGAAGAGGGCGTCGACCGCTCGCCGGAACGTCGCCTCGCCCCGGCCGAGCCGCTCGCGCCGGACGACGTGGCGGTACCCCGCCGGCAGCGGGTCGTCGCCTCGGGTCGCGCCCTGCTCGGGGTATGTGTACCCGCCGTGTCCCATGACGCCCGATTATGGTCGGCCCGGCGCCGGCCGTCCGGTCTTGCGACCAATGATCGT
The DNA here is from genome assembly GCA_019690055.1 of Micromonosporaceae bacterium. Classification (GTDB taxonomy): domain Bacteria; phylum Actinomycetota; class Actinomycetes; order Mycobacteriales; family Micromonosporaceae; genus DATBGZ01. Next base: position 2,717 of record JADGGF010000194.1, on the reverse strand, counting down.
CCGCAGGCCGCGGGGCAGCGGATGCTCCGGGTCGTCGAACGAGGTGCCGACGGTGGTCTGGATCCCGTGCCGGGCGAGCAGGTCCGGGATCGTGGTGGTGTCGACCAGCACATTGCGGTGGTACTCGTCGGCCCGGCGGTAGTGGCCGTCGTCGGTCCGGACGAAGGTCGTGATCTCGCGGTCGAACCGGTCGGGGGCCGGCTGGTGGAACCGGGTGACGATCGCCCAGTCGTCGCCGACCCGGGCATGCGGGGCGGCGCCCTGCCGTAGCGCGCCCCACTCGAGGTCGCACAGGTCCAGCACGAGCAGCCCGCCGACCGGCAGCGCGTCGGCGAGGGCGGCCAGCGCGGTGTGGATCGCGTCGAGGCTCGGCAGGTAGTTCAGCGGGTGCCCGATCCCGACGATCGCGTCGGCTGCCGGAATCGGGTCGTCGGGCAGGACGAGCGGGCGGATCTCCTCGGCCTCGGGGACGGCGGCCCGGGCGAGGTCGAGCATGGCCGGTGAGGCGTCGGTGGCGATGACCCGGTGCCCGGCCGCGACGAGGTGCCGGGTCAGCGCACCGGAACCGCAGCCGACCTCCAGGATCACCCCGCCCCGGACCCGGACCGGCTCCAGCAGGGCGAGGACTCCGGGCGCGCAGATCTCGGCGTGGAACCCGTACCCCTGGTCATGGATGTATGCGAGATCGGCGCGGTAGATCGGCTCATTGTCCATCCGCCCATCATCGTCCACCGCCTGCCCACCGGCCGCGCGGCGGCGCTATCCTGCGGCCGAGCGCCAGTACTGGGGAGGCGGAGTGGCCGAGCTTGTCGAAGGGGTCGAAACCCCGGCCCCGCCTGAGCCGGCGAACCTGCCCGAGCCGGAGAACCTGCCTGAGCCGACGAACTCGCCCCGGCCCGCGAACCGCGTCGGCGGCTGGTTGACGGTCGCGCTGCGAGTCCTGGCGGGCGTGCTCGGCGTGGCCGGCGTCAACGTCGTGCTCGTGCTCATCGCGGTGCCCATCGGGCTCGCCACCGGGCAGCTCTTCTGGACCGTGCTGGGGACAGAACTCGCGCTGCTCGCCGCCTGCGCGCTCGCCGCCGTGACGGTCGCGGTGCGCGCCCGCCGTGGCCTGGGTCCCGGGCTGCTGCTCGGCTGGGCCGTCAGCTACGTGGGGCTGGTCGGCGTCGTCGTGGCGCTGTTGATCGTGGCGATCGTCGTTGTCGCCGTCGCCTGGCTGGTGATGGCGATCCTGTACGGGCTCGGCTGGATGCTGCAGTAGATCTCTTAAGAGTCGTACGCGTCGTCCAGGAGGCGCTGGCGAGCCCGGTTGATCTGGCGCAGGGCCTTGCCGACCTCGACCGCGTTGGCCTTGAACACCCGCACCGAGCCGGCCGGCGTGGTGATCCACAGCTCGTGGTGGCGTTTCTCGAGGTAAATGGCGATCGGATCCAGCAGACCGACCGCGCCCGCGGCCAGGAGAATGACCGGCGTGGCGAGCAGCCACAGCCAGTTGCGCGTAAGCCAGCCGGTCAGCCCGGCCCCGGCGAGCAGGACGATCACCGCGCCGGCCCCCAGCCCGTAGGTGAACCACCGGCCGCTCCCCCCACGCCGCGCCATCCAGGCGTCCATTACATCGCTGATCTTGTATTGTGCGGTTGGGGTGCGGATCCACTCGTCGGTCACGACCAGACCGTTGTGGTCGTAGAGCCGGACCATGATTGTGCTCCAGTTCACGGTGTCGATGCGCCGCATCCATTGTGCCGGCGCGCCGCCAGCAGACCGTACGCTCGCAACCACCGCAGTGTCGCGGCCGCAGCAGTGAGGAGGAGTCGCGTGGGAGAGTTCGTACGGTTGGAGCGTTCGGAAGCCGTCGGTGAGGCCGGGGGCGTGATCGCGACGATCCGCCTGGACCGTCCGCCGATGAACGCGATCAACGCGCAGCTCCGGGCAGAGCTGCAGGCCGCGGCGACCGAGGCCACCGAGGACGCGAACATCCGGGCGGTGGTCGTCTACGGCGGGGAGAAGGTGTTCGCCGCCGGAGCGGACATCAAGGAGATGGTCGCCACGCCTCCGGAGGAGATGGCCGGGTGGGCCGACGCCCTCAGCCAGACCCTGCGGACGCTCGCGCGGATCCCCAAGCCGGTGGTCGCGGCCATCAACGGGTACGCGCTCGGCGGCGGGTGCGAGATCGCGCTGGCCTGCGACTGGCGGGTCGCCTCCGCCGAGGCGAAGCTCGGCCAGCCGGAGATCTCCATCGGGGTGATCCCCGGGGCGGGCGGCACCCAGCGCCTGACCCGCCTGGTCGGGCCGGCCCGGGCCAAGGACCTCATCCTGACCGGGCGGATGGTCGACGCGGACGAAGCGCTCGCGATCGGGCTGGTCGACCAGGTGGTCCCGGCGGGGGAGAGCGTCTACGAGGCCGCGGTGGCGCTGGTGCGTCGGTACGTCGACGCCCCGGCTCGGGCCGTCCGTGCCGCGAAGCTGGCCATCGACGAGGGCCTGGACCTGCCGTTGGATCGCGGCCTGGAGCTGGAGACCCGGCTGTTCGTGGAGCTCTTCGGCACCGCCGACCAGATCGAGGGCATGACCGCCTTCGTCGAGAAGCGTCGCCCCCGGTTCACCGGCCGGTGACAGGGCCTAGAATCGCCTGAGGTTACCGGCGAGTAGGAGGCGGTCATGACCGAGCAGGCGTCGGTGCACGTCGAGGGGCACGGCGGGCAACTCGCGCTGGCCGC
>JADGGF010000193.1 GCA_019690055.1 Micromonosporaceae bacterium | reverse complement strand
AGCGGGGTTGGGGATACGACCGCGAGCCGGGGTGGAACAGGGGGCACGACCGCGAACCGCGCGGGGAGCCGGACGGCTCGCGGGCGGCGCGCCCCCGCTACCCACAGTGGTGACCGTGGCGCGCGGGCCCGCGTCGCGGCGCCGCTGGGCGTGTCGTCCGCAACTTAGGGCGACCTAAGAAGGCAACCCTGTCCGCACCGGTTCTAGACTCACCGCGGATGAGCTTGTGAAGACTTTCACGAGCGAGCCCGGGGGATCGGCGAGCGGGGACGCCGGCCACCGGGCGGGACGTCCGAGCAGGCGAGTCGGTGGGAGGTGACTCGTGAGCCTGGTCCAGGACGACGCCGACGTCATCGTCGTCGGTGCGGGCCCGGGTGGCTCCGCGTGCGCCTACCACCTCGCGCGCCACGGCGTATCGGTGCTGCTGCTGGAGAAGTCCCAGTTTCCGCGGGAAAAGGTCTGTGGCGACGGGCTCACGCCGCGGTCGGTCAAGCAGATCGTGGCCATGGGCATTGACACCTCCGCCCCCGGCTGGATTCGCAACCGGGGGCTTCGTGTCATCGGGGGCGGGCTCACCCTGGAGCTCGACTGGCCGGACCTGTCGGCGTTCCCCAACTACGGGCTGACGCGGACGCGGCTGGACTTCGACGACCTGCTGGCCACGACCGCGCGGAACGCCGGGGCGGACCTGCGGACGGGCGTCACCGTCACCGGACCGCTGCTCGACGAGCGGACGGGGCGGGTGGTCGGGGTGACGGCGACCGTCGGTCCGGAGAAGGAGCCGGTCACCTACCGGGCGCCCATCGTGGTCGCGGCGGACGGCGTCTCCGGCCGGTTCCCGTTGGCGTTGGGGATCACCAAGCGCACCGATCGGCCGATCGGGGTGGCCGTGCGGCGGTACTACCGCAGCCCCCGCCACGATGACACCTACCTCGAGTCGTGGCTCGAGCTGCGGGGCAAGGACGCGGACACGCTGTTGCCCGGGTACGGCTGGATCTTCGGGATGGGCGACGGCCGGGTCAACGTGGGCCTCGGTGTGCTCAACTCGTCGGTCGAGTTCGGCCGGACCAACTACCGGCAGATGCTGCTCGACTGGATGGCCGGGACGCCGCCGGAGTGGGGGCTGGCCGACGAGGCGAACGCCGACGGCGCGATCCAGGGCGCCGCACTGCCGATGGGGTTCAACCGGGTCCCGCACTACACGCGCGGGGTGATGCTCGTCGGCGACTCGGGGGGGATGGTCAATCCCTTCAACGGCGAGGGGATCGCGTACGCGATGGAGTCGGGGGCCATGGCGGCCGAGGTGGCCGTGTACGCGCTCGCCGAGAACGACCCGTGGCGTCGGGAACGGGCGCTGCAGCAGTACCCGGCCGAGCTGAAGGCTCGGTTCGGCGGCTACTACCGGCTCGGTGGGTGGTTCTCCAAGCTCATCGGGCGACCTGAGATCATGCGGTTCGCGACGAAGCACGGTCTACCGCACCCCATGCTGATGCGGTTCGTGCTCAAGCTGCTCGCGAACCTCACCGAGACGCGAGGCGGTGATGTCATGGACCGGGTGATCAACGCGATGACCCGGGTGGTTCCGGCGGTGTGACGTAACGCTCCATTCGGCGGCGGCAACCGCCATACCGCACGGAATAGGGTAAATGGGACCAACCTGGTCCCCGGCTGGAAGGACGAGGCAGGCGTCAGATCATGTCGCTCTCCGCGTACGTACCCATACTTTTCCTCTTCGCGCTCGCGGCGGCGTTCGCGCTCTTCTCCGTTGGCGTCTCCCAGATCGTCGGGCCCAAGCGCGCCAACCGGGCGAAGTTGGAGGCGTACGAGTGCGGCATCGAGCCGTCGCCCGAGCCCGTCGGCGGCGGCCGGTTCCCCGTGCGCTTCTTCCTCGTGGCGATGCTCTTCATCGTCTTCGACATCGAGATCATCTTCCTGTACCCGTGGGCGGTGTCGTTCAACGCGCTCGGGCTCTTCGGCTTCGTCGAGATGCTGCTGTTCATCGGCACCGTACTGATCGCGTACGCCTACGTGTGGCGCCGCGGCGGACTGGACTGGGACTGACGCCATGGGAATCGAAGAAAAGCTGCCCGCCGGCATCCTGCTGACCACCGTCGAGAAGGTGGTCAACTGGGCCCGCAAGTCCTCGACCTGGGGTGCGACCTTCGGCCTGGCCTGCTGCGCGATCGAGATGATGGCGGCCGGCGCGCCGCACTACGACCTCGGTCGCTGGGGCATGGAGGTGTTCCGCGCCTCGCCCCGGCAGGCCGACCTGATGATCGTCGCGGGCCGGGTGAGCCAGAAAATGGCTCCGGTGCTGCGCCAGATCTACGACCAGATGACCGAGCCCAAGTGGGTGCTCTCGATGGGCGTCTGCGCTTCCAGCGGCGGAATGTTCAACAACTACGCGATCGTGCAGGGCGTCGACCACATCGTGCCGGTCGATATGTACCTACCTGGGTGCCCGCCGCGGCCCGAGATGCTCATCGACGCCATCCTCAAGCTGCGTGAGAAGATCATGCACGAGCCGCTCGGGGCGGGCGGTCGCAAGATGCTCGAGGCGCGGCGGGCCAGCGGTGACGTGCCCGTGGTCGCCCCCGGCGCCATGCCGTCGTCCTACCGGTCCGACCCGGTCCGCCGCCGTCAGTGGGAAAAGGCCGTGCGCGAGGGACGCGAGGAGCAGTTGCGCATCGAGAACTGGATGGCCAGCGGCAGGCACCTGCAAGGGGGTGGACGCTGGTGAGTACTGAGGGATCGGTTCCGGCCAGCCAGCCGCCGGCCGGCGCGACCAGCGGCGCGCCGGCTGAGCTTCCCCCATCCAGCCCGGCCGGGCGCGGCATGTTCGGCGTCCAGGGCACGGGCGACACCTCCGGGTTCGGCCGCCTGGTGCGGCGCCGCCCGGTGCTCCCGAGCGCCACGCCACCCTTCGGCGGCTGGTTCGACGAGGTCTACGGCGCGCTGGAGGAGGCCTTCCCCAACCTGGACGAGGCGATCGAGCGGGTCGTGGTCGACCGCGGCGAGCTGACCCTCCACATTGTTCCCGAGCGCATCCTCGACGTGTGCCGGACGATGCGGAATGACGAGGCGTTGCGCTTCGAGCTGTGCTCGTCGGTGTCCGGTGTGGACTATCCCGGGGCGGAGGACGGCCGGCGGTTGCACGTCGTCTACCACCTGACGTCGATGACCTACCGGCGGCGGATCCGGCTCGAGGTCGCGGTCACCGCCGAGCATCCGTACGTGCCGAGCATCACCAGCGTCTACCCGACCGCCGACTGGCAGGAGCGGGAGGCGTACGACATGTTCGGAGTCATCTTCGAGGGCCATCCGAACCTCACCCGGATCCTCATGCCGGACGACTGGGAGGGCCACCCGCAGCGCAAGGACTATCCGCTCGGCGGCATCCCGGTGGAGTACAAGGGCGCGTCGATCCCGCCGCCCGACCGGAGGAGGTCGTACCAGTAATGACGTACGCGACCGAACGCGAGACCAGCGAGGGCAAGGTCTTCACGGTCACCGGCGGCGACTGGGACACGGTCGTCGGCGGCACCGACCCCCTGCACGACGAGCGGATCGTCGTGAACATGGGACCGCAGCACCCGTCGACCCACGGCGTGCTGCGGCTGATCCTCGAGCTCGAGGGCGAGACCGTCACCGAGTGCCGGCTGGTCGTGGGCTACCTGCACACCGGCATCGAGAAGAACCTCGAGTACCGGACCTGGACGCAGGGCACGACGTTCGTCACGCGGATGGACTACCTGTCGCCGCTGTTCAACGAGACCGTGTACTGCCTCGCGGTGGAGAAGCTGCTCGGCATCACCGATGACATCCCGGAGCGGGCCAATGTCATCCGGGTGATGATGATGGAGCTCAACCGGATCGCCTCGCACCTGGTCTGGCTCGCCACCACCGGCATGGAGCTGGGCGCCATCTCGATGATGCTCTATGGCTTCCGGGAGCGGGAGCTCATCCTGGAGATCTTCGAGATGATCACCGGCCTGCGGATGAACATGGCGTACGTCCGCCCGGGCGGGGTCGCCCAGGACGTGCCGCCGGAGGCGATCACGAAGATCCGCGAGTTCCTCAAGCTCATGCCGAAGAAGTTGAAGGAGTACGAGGACCTGCTCTCGGGCCAGCCGATCTGGCGGGAGCGTACCCAGGGCGTCGCGGTGCTCGACGTGACCGGGTGCCTGTCGCTGGGGGTGACCGGGCCGGTGCTGCGCTCGGCCGGACTGCCCTGGGATCTGCGCAAGACCCAGCCGTACTGCGGGTACGAGAACTACGAGTTCGACGTGCCGGTGCGCGAGACCGGCGACGTCTGGGCGCGGTACGAGGTCCGCGTGGCCGAGATGCGCGAGTCCTTGAAGATCATCGAACAGTGCCTGGACAAGCTGCGGCCCGGCCCGATCATGGTGGCGGACAAGAAGATCGCCTGGCCGGCGCAGCTCGCGCTGGGCCGGGACGGCCTGGGCAACTCGCTCGAGCACGTCGCGAAGATCATGGGTCAGTCGATGGAGTCGCTGATCCACCACTTCAAGCTCGTCACCGAGGGCTTCCGGGTGCCGGCGGGTCAGGTCTACGTGCCCATCGAGAGCCCGCGCGGGGAGCTGGGGGCGCACGTGGTCTCCGACGGCGGCACCCGTCCCTACCGGGTGCACTTCCGCGAGCCGAGCTTTGTGAACCTGCAGGCGATCCCGGCGATAGCCGAGGGTGGCCTCCTCGCCGACGTCATCGCCGGCGGCGCCTCGCTGGATCCGGTCATGGGCGGATGTGATCGATAATGGGAGAGATATCACTTGGTCTGCCGTCGGTGCTGTCCGGTAGCGGCGACGACTTCCCGGAGGAGCTGCGTCAGGCGGCGCGCGAGATCATCGATCGCTACCCGCCGGACCGGTCGCGCTCGGCCCTGCTGCCGTTGCTCCACCTGGTGCAGTCGCACGAGGGGTACGTGTCGGCGGACGGCATCGGCTTCTGCGCCTCGATGCTGGGCCTGACCCGGGCCGAGGTGGCGGCCGTGGCGACGTTCTACACGATGTACAAGCGGAAGCCGACCGGCGACTTCCTGGTCAGCGTCTGCACCAACACGATGTGCGACGCGCTCGGCGGCCAGCGGGTCTTCGACGAGCTCTCCGAGCACCTCGGGGTGGGACACGACGAGACGACCCCCGACGGCACGATCACGCTGGAGCACGCGGAGTGCCTCGCCGCTTGCGACTACGGCCCGGTGATGACCGTCAACTACGAGTTCTTCGACAAGGTCACGCCGGAGCAGGCCCGCGACATCGTGGAGCGCCTGCGCAAGGGCGAGCGACCCCAGCCGACCCGCGGGGCCCGGCTGTGCACCTTCAAGGAGATCTCGCGGCAGCTCGCGGGCTTCGCTGAGGACCGTCCGGAGGCGCTGGCCGACGGGGTGGCCGGTGACGCCACGCTGGCCGGGGTCCGGCTGGCCCAGGCCCACGGGGTCACGGCGCCCGAGTACGACCCCACGACCCCGATCGTTCCCGAGAAGGAGTCGTCGTCATGAGCGGGCCCCGACCGGAGGTGTTGGCCAAGCTCACGCCGGTGCTCACCCGGCGGTGGCTGGAGCCCGACGCCTGGCGCATCGAGACGTATGAGCGCCTCGACGGGTATCGGGCGCTGCGCAAGGCGTTGGCCGTGCACCCGGACGACCTGATCGCGCTCATCAAGGAGTCGGGGCTGCGCGGGCGCGGCGGGGCGGGGTTCCCCACCGGCATGAAGTGGGGCTTCATTCCGCAGAACGACAACAAGCCGCACTACCTGGTGGTCAACGCGGACGAGGGCGAGCCGGGCACCTGCAAGGACCTGCCGCTCATGACCCATGACCCGCACGCGGTGATCGAGGGCGTGATCATCGCGGCGTACGCCATCCGCGCCAACCGGGCGTACATCTACCTGCGCGGGGAGGCGGTCAACGCGGCCCGGCGGCTGCGCAACGCGATCGCCGAGGCGTACGCGGCCGGCTACCTCGGGAAGAACATCCTGGGTCGGTCGTTCAGCCTCGACGTGGTGGTCCACAGTGGAGCGGGCGCGTACATCTGCGGCGAGGAGACCGCGCTGCTGGACTCGCTGGAGGGCTTCCGGGGGCAGCCCCGGCTGCGCCCGCCGTTCCCGGCGACCCACGGCCTGTACGCCTGCCCGACCGTGGTGAACAACGTCGGCACGATCGCCAGCGTGCCGCCCATCGTGCTCGGCGGCGCGGCCTGGTGGCGCTCGATGGGGACCGAAAAGTCGTCCGGCCCGATGATCTACTCGCTGTCGGGGCGGATCAACAACCCGGGACAGTACGAGTGCTCCATGGGCATCACGCTGCGCGAGCTGCTGGAGCTGGCCGGCGGCATGCAGCCCGGACACGAGCTGCGGTTCTGGACCCCGGGTGGCTCCTCGACGCCGCTGCTCACCGCGGAGCATCTCGATGTGCCGCTGGACTTTGAGAGCGTGGCCGCGGCGGGCTCGATCCTCGGCACCACGGCGACGCAGATCTTCTCCCAGCAGGACTGCCCGGTCTACGCGACCTATCGGTGGCTCAAGTTCTACGAGCACGAGTCGTGCGGCAAGTGCACGCCGTGCCGTGAGGGCAACTACTGGATGGTGCGCACGTACCGGCGGATCTTGTCCGGCCAGGGCACGTACGAGGATCTCGACACCCTGCTCGATACGTGTGACAACATTCTCGGCCGGGCGTTCTGCGGGCTGGGCGACGGCGCCACCAGCTCCGTCACCTCGTCGCTCAAGTACTTCAAGCAGGACTACCTGGATTACATCGAGGGCCGCAAGCCACCGCTGCTGTCGGCCAAAGAACTGGTGGGTGCGCACTGATGACAGACGTGGTCAAGCCAACCACCGACGAGGTGCGGTTGACGATCGACGGGATCGAGGTCACCGCCCCGAAGGGTGAGCTGCTCATCCGGACGGCCGAGCGGTACGGCATCGAGATCCCGCGGTTCTGCGACCACCCGCTGCTCGAGCCGGCCGGGGCCTGCCGGCAGTGCCTGGTCGAGGTGGAGGGGCAGCGCAAGCCCGTCGCCTCCTGCACCCAGACGGTGGCCGACGGCATGGTGGTGCGCACCCAGCTCACCTCGCCCGTGGCCCGCAAGGCGCAGGCGGGCATCATGGAGTTGCTGCTCATCAACCACCCGCTCGACTGCCCCATGTGCGACAAGGGCGGCGAGTGCCCGCTGCAGAACCAGGCGATGTCGACGGGGCGGACCGAGAGCCGGTTCGTCGAACAGAAGCGCGAGTACCCCAAGCCCATCCACATCTCGGCGCAGGTGCTGCTCGACCGGGAGCGGTGCGTGCTCTGCCAGCGCTGCACCCGGTTCTCCGAGCAGATCGCGGGAGACAAGTTCATCGATCTGATGGAGCGCTCGGCGGCCGAGCAGATCGGCACCTACGGCACGTCGGCCTTCGGCCCGGCCAACCAGCCCGGCGCCCCGGAGGAGCCGTTCAACTCCTACTTCTCCGGCAACACGGTGCAGATCTGCCCGGTCGGCGCGCTGACCGGGGCTCAGTACCGGTTCCGGGCTCGCCCGTTCGACCTGGTGAGCTCGCCCAGCGTCTGCGAGCACTGCTCGGCCGGCTGCGCCCAGCGCACCGACCACCGGCGCGGCAAGGTGCTGCGGCGGCTGGCCGGCGACGACCCGGCGGTGAATGAGGAGTGGAACTGCGACAAGGGTCGCTGGGGCTTCCAGTACGCCACCCTGGCCGACCGGCTGACCACCCCCCTCGTCCGGGATCCGGCCACCGGTGCGTTGCGGGAGGCGAGCTGGCCCGAGGCGTTGCGGGTCGCGGCCGAGGGGCTGCGGGCTGCGGGGAGCTCGGTCGGTGTGCTCACCGGCGGGCGACTGACGGTCGAGGACGCGTACGCCTACGCCAAGCTGGCCCGCGCCGTGCTGGGCACCAACGACATCGACTTCCGGGCCCGCCCCATCAACCCGCCGGCCACG
>JADGGF010000192.1 GCA_019690055.1 Micromonosporaceae bacterium | reverse complement strand
CCCGCACACCCCCCGATACACCAGCCGAGGCCTCACGACCCGCAGTGGGCTCCACCCCTCGCGTACCCTTCGTCGCCCCGGCCGCAGCGCCGCGAGCGCGCGCGTCGCCGACCGGGACGCTGGCGTCGACGCCGGACTCCCGGACGTCACCAGGCATCGAGCTGGTCTGGGGCGGCGCGGGCTTCTCGCCGCGAGGCTGGGTCATGCTGCTCCGGTTTGAGGGCGCGTGGTCGGGCCAACGGCGCTGGTTGCTGCAAGGACGGTCGACGGCGTCCTCACCGCATCGGCTGCCGGAGGCTACGCCGCTCTTACGCCCGATCACGGGCGCTTCACCGCCTGTGGTGGTCAGACTAGGCGCTTGTGAACGTCTGCACAAATCGTGATCTTGAACATCACCCAGTCGGGCGGCCGTACCGACGCCCGGCAGCATTCGGCTCTATGAGCAGGGTCACGGGGGATAACCCCCGTCGGCAGACGCCGGGCGGCAGGATGGGAACCACGCCTCCGCCGCCCTAGCGTCACGAACATGACAACCCTCGCCGACCACCCCGTCACCGTCCCGCTCCGCCGCCGCTGGCTCGCCCAGCTCGGCGTCGACTCAGCGTACGTGCTCGTCGGCTTCCCGCTCGGCGTCATCGCGTTCGTACTCGTCCTGACCGGGCTGGTGGTCGGGGCCGGCCTGCTGACGGTGTTCCTCGCCGGCGTCCCCGTGCTGGTCGGCACGGCGTACCTGGCCCGGGGCCTCGCCGAGGCCGAGCGCGCCCGGCTCGCCCCGGTGCTGCGCCGCCCCCGAGTCGGAGTGAACTACCGGCGGGCCCGTCCCGACGCGAAACCGCTGCGCCGCCTACTCACCCCGTTCACCGAGGTGCAGTACTGGCTCGACGCCCTGCACGCGCTGGTCCGCTTCCCGGTGAGTGTGGTCGCCTTCGCCATCGTGCTGGCCTGGTGGGCGGCCGCCCTCGGCGGGCTCACGTACGCCCTGTGGGACTGGGCCCTGCCCCGCGAAGGTGCCCCCGTCACCGTTCCCGGGCAGGAGTCTTTCTTCCCACCCGAACCGACCGGTCTGATCGTCGTCAACAACGTGGGCCTGACCGAACTGCTCGGGCTGACGAACACGTTCGCGAACCGGGTTTTCGTCCACACGACGATCGGCGCCGCGTTCGCGATCACGCTGCCGTTCGCCGTGCGGCTGTGCGCGTTGCTGGAGGCCTGGCTCGCCCACGCGATGCTCAACGGCGTGGCCGGGCTGCGCGACCAGGTGGCGCTGCTGGCCCGGGACCGCGATGCCGCCCAGGCCCAGACCGCCGCTGCCGTCTCCGCCGAGGCGACCGCGTTGCGTCGTCTGGAGCGCGACATCCACGACGGCCCACAGCAACGGCTGGTCCGGATCGCGGTCGACCTCGGCCGCGCCCGGCAACAGCTCGAGTCGGATCCCGAGGCCGCCGCCCGTACGGTCGACGAGGCCCTCGCCCAGACCCGCGAGGCGCTCGACGAGCTCCGCACGCTGTCCCGCGGAATCGCCCCGCCGATCCTCACCGACCGTGGGCTGGCGGCGGCGGTCGCGGCCCTGGCCGCCCGCGCGACTATACCAGTAGATGTCGATATACCCGCTGACCTGCCCCGGCTGACGCCCTTGGCCGAGCAGACCGCGTACTTCACGGTCGCCGAGGCCCTCGCGAACGTGGCCAAGCACAGCGGCGCCACCCGGGCCGCGGTCGTGGTGGACCTGAACGACGACCGGCTCGTGGCGACCGTCACCGACGACGGCCGCGGCGGCGCCCACGTCGCCAAGGGGCACGGCCTGGCCGGGCTGACCGACCGGCTGCAGGCGGTCGGCGGTGGGTTGTGGATCAGCAGCCCACCCGGCGGCCCGACGAGCATCCGGGCCGAGATCCCCAATCCGCTCGCCGGCGCTGGTGACGGTGACCGTGCCCCGACTGGTGACCGGGCCGCGGCCCCCGTACGCCCGGAGCCACCGGCATGAGGGTCCTGCTCGCCGACGACGCCGTTCTGCTGCGCGAAGGGCTGGTCCGTCTGCTCACCGAGCAGGGCCACGACGTCGTTGCGGTGGTGGGCGACGGCCCGTCCCTGGTCTCCTCGGCGCTGTCCCTGCGGCCGGATGTGTCCATCGTGGACGTACGAATGCCGCCGACCCACACGGACGAGGGACTGCGGGCCGCGGTGTCGATCCGGCACGCCTGGCCGGGCGCGCCCATCCTGGTCCTGTCGCAGTACGTCGAGGTCTCGTACGCCGACGATCTGCTCGCCGACCGACGCGGCGCGGTCGGCTACCTGCTCAAGGACCGGGTGGCCGACATCGCCGAGTTCTCCGATGCGCTGCACCGCGTCGCCGCAGGCGGCACCGTGCTCGACCCCGAGGTGGTGGCCCAGTTGCTGGTACGTCGCCGGGTCCACGATCCACTGGCGGCCCTGACTCCCCGCGAGCGGGAGGTCCTGGCGCTCATGGCCGAGGGCCGATCGAATACCGCGATCGCCCGCACGCTCGTCATCACCGAGGGCGCCGTCGAGAAGCACGTGGCGAACATCTTCGCCAAGCTGTCCCTACCCCCCGACGAGGACACCAACCGCCGCGTGCTGGCCGTCCTCACCTTCCTCCGCAGCTGACAACCCTGGTGCTCGCTGGCGCTCGCACGGGCCTCGGGCCCTTGGCGCGTGGCCTTCTCGCCGGCCTCACCGGTCGGCTTGGGCGGCCTCGGCCCCGGCGGCGGCGAGGGTGACGGCTTCCAGGAGCGTGTGGGCGACGGGGACGCCGGTGGCGCGCAGGCGCTCGGGATCGGTGAACCCGCCGGCGTACAGGATGATGCCCGCCCCGACCTCCTGTGCGGCGTGCGCGTCGTCGATCGAGTCGCCGATGAGGACGCAGTCGGACCCCTTGAGGCCGAGCGCGTCGAGATGCGCCCGCAGGTACGGCGCCTTGGAGCCACCACCAAGGCGGTCGCGGAGACCGTCCACACGCAACAGTTGGGTGTGCAGCCCGTGCGAGGTGACCAGCGGCACCAGCTCATGGTGGAACCACATCGAGAGCAACGATTGCGTACCGGTCCAGGCGGCCATCGCGTCGCGCGCGTCGGCGGCGAGGGCGGTGTCGGCCAGACCGCGGCGGTACGCGTCGTGGAAGACCCGGTCGAGCGCCGCGAACTCCTCCCGCGTCAGGCTGCGCCCGAGCACGTACTCGTAGTACGCCCAGACCGGGCGGCGGAAGTCACGCCGGTGCTCGTCGGCCGTCACCGACGGACCCCCGATGCTGGCGAGAGATGCATTGGTCGCTGTCACGACCAGGGCGAGGTCGTCGAGCAGCGTGCCATTCCAGTCCCAGACAAGGTGAGCCACGGCATCGACCATACGAGGTGGCCGGGCGCGCTCCTACAGATGCGCTGGCGCTCGCCCGGGCCTCGGGCCGCGATCTCGCTGCCGCACATCACAGCCAGGGGGCGGCGCCGGGGTCGGCGGCCAGCGCCTGACGTAGCCGGGTCTCATCCACCCGCCAGTAGTCGTGCACGCGGCCATCGATGAGGATCACCGGAACCAGATCCGAGTACTCCGCCAGCAGCTCCGGGTCGGCGTCGACGTCGACCTCGGTCCAGGCCACCCCGACCTCGGCGGCCACGCGGTCGACGGCCTGCTTGGCCACCTCGCACAGGTGACAGTTCACCCGGCTGATCACCGTGATCCGGGCCGGGGCGGACTCGCTCACCGCGCCTCCTCACGGCCGGGACGCGGGCCGGTCACCCGCAGCGCACCGGTTGCGTTGAACACGGCAGGAGTGTCCCACGGAGGGTCCGGGCCAACAGCGGATCGTCCCACGGATGCCCGCTCCGACAGCACATCGCACACCGTGTCCGCTGCGTCGGCTACGAGTCACCAAAGAATCCGGTCTTGGCCGCTGTAACGCCCCCACCCGGCCGCATGTCGCCCGTATGCTGCTCAGAACGACAAATCCGTTTTGGGCGACTCATACCCCTCATACCGGAGGAGGCCATAGTGCCGTGTTCATGCCCACTGGTCCTGACCACCCGACTGACGGGACCGGAACGGTGACCCGGTACGACGCACCCGGCGACGGCATGGCGGGCCGGGCGACGCGAGCGACCGTCGGTGAGGACACCGCCTGGACCGCACCGGCGAGCACGGACGAAGCGAGCCACGTCGCGTCGGAGAGGCGGGCGCGCTTGTCCGCCGGATCAACTCGGACCAACCGTCGCGGCGAACGGGCAGCACGACGCAATGACGAGGACGCGCTTCGCCGGCGAGCGGACACCGACACCGCCGAGGGCGTCCGGACGAATCAGCGCCACCGCGACGGCCGACCACGCAACCCCATGCCCTGGTCGACCGGCCCAACCCGGCCGCTGCAGGCGGCGACGCTGTCCGCGATCCCGTCGGCGCGCGAGGAGACCGTCGAGCTCGCACCTCTGCCGTCGCCGCCGCCGGGGGCGGGCTCCCTCAACGGGCAGGCGCCCCGTGCCGTGCCCACCCAGCCGGACTACGGCGTGGTCGACCGCGACACCTCGACGGCCGAGCGGGAACAGGACGAGCCCGCAGCGCGCCCGGCCCGGCCCGCCGCCGGCGACGCCGCGGCCGAGGTCTGGGCGCTGGTCGAGCGGGCCCAGGCCGGGGACGCCGACGCGTTCGCCCAGATCTACCACCGGTACCTGGATGTTGTATTCAGGTTTATCTACTTCAGGGTGACCAACCGTCAGGTCGCCGAGGACCTGACCGCCGAGACGTTCCTGCGGGCGCTCAAGCGCATCGGCGGCGTCACCTGGCAGGGTAGGGACATCGGCGCCTGGCTCATCACGATCGCCCGCAACCTCGTCGCCGACCACTTCAAGTCGGGCCGCTACCGCTTCGAGGTGCCCACCGGCGACGTGCTCGAGGCAGATGACGAGGACCACGGCCCCGAGGGCAGCCCGGAACTGGCGGTCGTCGACCACATCACGAACGTCACGCTGCTGGGCGCCGTCCAGCGCCTCAACCCGGAGCAGCGGGAATGCATCGTGCTGCGCTTCCTGCACGGGTTCTCGGTCGCCGAGACCGCGCAGGCGATGGGCAAGAATGAAGGCGCCATCAAGGCCCTCCAGTACCGGGCCGTCCGGGCCCTGCACCGCCTGCTCCCGGAAGGCTTCCGGCCGTGACCGTGGGCACAGGTCGCGCCCGTGCCGCGACCGTCCGGGGGCCTGGACCGTTACGCAAGGGGAACGAGAATCGCCGGGCCGATGCCGTCGAAAACGGTTTCTACCCGACGAGGGAGGTGGCGTGAATGAGCGACGGAACTGGCGACGCCGCAGCCGGTCCGTTGCCGGGCCGCCAGCGGATCCGGCCGCGCTCCCGCGTGGACCGGTTCGCCATGCTGGTGGAGGAGACCGGCCCGGGGCGCCACCACCACCGGCCCACCGACAACGACGGTGACCTGTTGGCGCTGGTCGAGTTGGCCCACCAGCTCGGACGGGTCCGGCAGCCCACGGTCCGCGACCGGTTCCGCGAGGAGCTGCACGCCCGTCTTCAGGCGGAGTTCGCGCGCCACCAGCTCGCGGCGCCCAGCACCCCCGCTCGGAGCATCCCCGCCGCCCGGAGCGCACCCGACGACCGCACCGCCGACGCACGGAATCGCGACCTCGCCGACATCGAGACCCAGGTGGTCCGCCAGGTACGGCCCCGTCGCAGCCACGGCCGCTTGGCTGTCCTCATCGGCCTGGCCACCGGTGCGCTGGCGCTGTCGGGCGTGTCGGCCGCCAGTGGTGGCGCACTGCCGGGCGACCCGCTCTACTCGGTGAAGCGCTCGGGGGAACAGGCCCAGCTCATGCTGGCCGGGTCGGACGCCGCCCGGGGCCGGTTGCACCTGGACTTCGCCCACACTCGCCTCAATGAGGCTCGCCACGTGGCTCCGGAGGAGGTCGGCGCCGTGCTCGCCGAGATGGACCGCGACGTCCTCGAGGGCGCCCGCCTGCTCTTCTCGGCCGCCGTGGAGAGCGGAGACGTGAGCCTGATCGACGCCGTGGCCGCGTTTGTCGCCCAGCAGCGGCCCGGCCTGCTCGAGCTGCACGCATCCGTACGCCTCCCCGACGACCCCGTCCGCGCCTCCCTCGACCTCGTCGACGCCGTTGAGGCCCGCGCCAACGAGCTGCGGGCCGCGCTCGCCAACGGGTGTACCGCTATCGGCGCCGATCGGTACGGCCCGAAGCCAGCCTGCTGACCGGCCCTGCGCCCAACCGCTACGCTCGGTCCGAGATCGGAACGCAGCGGGAGCGGCGTGCGCCGAGCGGCGACGTCGGCGTGGAGGCGACGGGAGGCTGACTCGGGTGCGGCTCACACGGCGCAGGGCACGGACGGAGGTCGCGACCGGCGGCGGCGTGGACTACGCCGTCGCGGATCTGCAGCCGGCCGCCGCCCCGGCCCCCGACACCACGGCGGCCGGGTTCTTCGACCTCGACAACACGATGCTGCAGGGAGCGGCGATCTACTATTTGGCCCGGGGCCTCGCCTCGCGCCGGTACTTCACCACCCGCGACCTGCTCCGGTTCGGAATCCAGCAACTCCGCTTCCGGGTCACCGCCGCCGAACACGACGGCCACATGGCCCAGGCCCGGGAGCTGGCGCTCTCCTTCGTCGCCGGCAAGCCGGTCGACCAACTGCGCGACCTGGCTGAGGAGATCTTCGACGAGCTCATGGCCGAGCGCATCTGGGCCGGGACCCACGCGCTCGCCCGGGTCCACATCGAGGCCGGCCAACGTGTGTGGCTGGTCACCGCCGCCCCGGTCGAGGTCGGCGCGGTCATCGCGACACGGCTCGGCCTCACCGGCGCGATCGGTACAGTCGCCGAGGCGCGCGACGGCGTGTACACCGGGCGTCTGGTCGACGGGCTCATGCACGGCCCGGCCAAGGCGGCCGCGATCACCGACCTCGCCGAGCAGGAAGGGCTGGACCTGGCCCGCTGCGCGGCGTACAGCGACTCGATCAACGACCTTCCGATGCTCTCCGCGGTCGGCCGCGCGGTCGCGGTCAACCCCGACTCCGCACTCCGCAAGGTGGCGGCCGAGCGCGGCTGGGAGATTCGCGACTTCCGCACCGGCCGCCGGGCCGTCAAGATCGCTGCTCCGGCTGCCCTGGGCGCCGGGGTGATCGCGGGCGCCGTCGCGGCCGCCGTCGCCGTCAGCCGTCGTGGCGAGCGCGGCGTCAGCGAGCGCGGTGTCACGAGAACGGGTCGGGGCGGCGCTCGAGAAGCGCGTAAAGGGTCTGCTGAATAGTCTCCCGCACCTGATCGGCGACGTTGAAGACGACCACCGGGTCGTCCGCGTCGTCGGCGTGGCCCGTGGTGGGGATCGGCGCGCTGAACTCGATCAGCCACTTGCTGGGCAGCGGCAGCATCCCGAGCGGCCCGAACCACGGGAACAGCGGCGTGACGGGGAAGTACGGCAGGCCCAGCACCTTCGCCAGCGGCGAGATCGAGCCGATGATCGGGTATATCTCCTCGGCGCCGACGATGGAGACCGGCACGATCGGCGTCCCCGTGCGCAGCGCGGCGGAGACGAAGCCACCCCGGCCGAACCGCTGCAGCTTGTACCGGTCGCGGTAGTGCTTGCCGATGCCCTTGAACCCCTCGGGAAACACCCCCACGACCTCGCCCGCGTGCAACAGCCGCTCCGCGTCCGGGTTGCAGGCCAGGGTCGAGCCGCTCTTGCGCGCGAACTCGGAGAGCACCGGGATGCGAAACACCAGGTCCGCCCCGAGCAGCCGCATGTGCCGACGGGTCGGGGTCTCATCGTGCACCGCTATCGACAGCATCAGGGCATCGACCGGGACCGTGCCGGAATGGTTGGCGACGAGCAGGACCGGGCCGTGGGTAGGCAGGTGGTGCGCACCGAACACCTCGACCCGGAAGTAGTGCCGGTAGAGCAGCCGCAGCAGCGGGTAGAAGACGGTCTCGGTGAGTTCGGGATCGAAGCCGAACTCGTCCACCTCGTA
>JADGGF010000191.1 GCA_019690055.1 Micromonosporaceae bacterium | reverse complement strand
TTGCGCCGTCTGTTTGCTTGACCCGCGGTGCCCCGCCCACGTCATCGTGAGCGGGGCACCGGCCCAGGCGTCAGGACTTACTTGAATTGGAACGACGCCGTGTGCGTGATCGCTGGTCCCTCCCCGAGATCGACGGAGAGCGTCCGGCAGGAACCCGCGTAGGTCTTGGGCGTCTTCCAGTTCACCTGGTAGTACCCGTCACCCTTGTTCTGCAGGCCCGAAGCGCTGGCCGCGTACTCCTCGATCTCGTCGACCCCCCGACCGCTCGTGCAGTCGAGCAGGGTGACCGTGATCTCCGCCGTGGTGAGGTTCGTCACCGGTGCGCCGGAGGCCGTCGTGAGACGCCACTTGATCGGGATGTTCTGGCCCGCGTTGGCCTTGTTGAGCACACCGCCGTTGCTCACCGGCGAGTCGAACCCGGTGAAGACGTACGCCACGGTGTAGGTCACCGAGACCGGCGCGGCCACGTTGCCGGCCCGGTCGACCGCCCCGGCACAGGTCGCCGTGAACTGGCCGACGCCGGCCGCGTTGCCGCCGGTGATCGTCACCTGAGCTTCGGTGGCGACCCCGGAGCCCTCGTCGGTCGTCATGCACCCGGCCGTAGGCACAGCGCCGAGCGAGTAGATCGCCGACGGGGCCACTCCGGTGACGCTCACCTGGGGCGCTACGGAGTCCGGGCCGGTCCAGTCGACCGCCACGGTCTGCTGGACACCGTCGAGCACGGCCCGGCCCACGTGGTCCTGCGTGGACGGATCCACGGTGACGACCACCTCTCCGCGGTGGCGCTCGCCGGTGAACCGGAACGCGGTCGCCAGCGGCTCGCCGGCGTACGGATGACCCGCCGGCGCGGGCTGCGCTGCGACGGCTGCCCACTGACCCCCGACGGGAGCGCCGTCGGTAGTCGTCACCGTGAGCAGCCCACCGAGCACCTGGCCCGCCCGCATGGGTTGGTCGAAGGTGATGGTGAGCCCGTCACCGTCCACGTCGACCCGCTCGACCGTGGCCAGGCTCGCCCGGACGAGGTTGACGTCGACGTCCGTGTGCGGCGGCAGGACCCGCAGCACGCGCGACTCCGCGGTGAGGTAGCCGTCCTTTGTGTACACCACCTTCCACCATCCTTCGGGCACGTCCCACCCGTAGTGGCCGACCTCATCGGTCACCAGCGGGTTGGTCTGGCCGAAGTCCTCGGCGTGCCAGACCGTCCACGGGCCGTCGGCCGTCGGAGCGGTCAGCAGCGTGGCCGTGACACCGGTGACGGGCCGGTCGGCCGTGCCCTCGTACACGACGCCGGAGGGGTCGTAAATCCACGTGGGGTCCGCGGTCGGGTCCTGCCAGTCCTTGCGGTCCAGACCTGGATTGTCCGAACTGTCTGGGTCCTCTGGATCCTCTGGATTCTCCGGGTTCCCCGAGTGGTATTGACACTCGGGATCGCTCATCATCTCTCCCTTGATGCGGTCGATGTCGCTGTTCATCCGGTACTCCATGTACTTGCCCATACCCCAGCCGATGCCCCAGATCGCGATGGTGGCCAGACCGAACGTCTCCGGCCCGAGCAGCAGCCCGGCCATGGTGTACGAGGGGCCGAAGACGTCCATCGCTGCGGCCGCTTGCATCAACAGCTCCACCCGGCCGTGGTAGTAGTTGCTCCGGGCTGTGTCGGCGCACGCCAGCGCCATCTGCTGCAGCTTCGCGATCGCCGCGTACTTCCCGTCGATGACGAACTCCGACCCGGCCGACCAGAATGAGTCGGCGTTGGTGACGAACTGGAAGGACCAGAAGAAGACCGCCCGGGCCGGGCCGGCGAAGAAGCCCACGGCGCCCAGCGACTGCGTCAACGGCGTCTCGGGGCCGGCGTGCAGGGTCGCCAGGTCGACGACGGCGGACGCCGCCACCGTGAGGTTTCCGGTGCGCCGTACCTGGTCGCGCGGGGTCGCGGAGAGGTCGACCTCGTAGGCGTACACCCCACTCGCCTTGGCCCGGGCCAGGTCGGCGGCGCTGGGCCGGTAGTCGTCCAGCTTGGTCACGACCAGTTGCCCGGTCACGCGGGCCTGCGGGCCGAGCGCGGGCACCGGTGCGGTGAAGGTCTGCGACACCGATGCGCCGTCGATTTCCGGTTCCTGCAGGGTGACGTCGTCGGGGTCGACCAGCGATTCGGTCGGCATGGGCGGTACGGGCAGGATCGGCCGCTCCACGACTGGTGTGAACGTCACACTGAGGTCTCCGAGGTCGTCGAAGCCCAGCGCGAGGGTCGTCTGCCACGTGTCCGGCTGGCCCGGCACGGGCTGCATCGTGCCGATCCGGTCCGCCACCTGAGCCCGCACATCAGTGACTGGCCCGCTGAACCGCGCGGTCACGACGAGCGGCGTGTTCGGCACGAAGGTGAACGGGAACCGAGCCACTCCGTCCGTCGCCGCGAAGGTGACGTGCCGGCCACCCTGCTGGCTCATCGTCACGGTCAACAGGACCGCCGCGTGCGGGTCCACCACCACGTCGACCGACGTGGACTGCAGAAGCACGCCACTCACCTCGGCTTCGGCCTGCAGCAGGTGGTGCCGGGCCTCGTCACCATCCGTGCCCAGGTCGATGAGCGCCTGCCACAGGCCACCGGGGCCGGCCACCGCGCGAGCCACCTCGACGCCGCGCTCACGGACGACCACGGTGGCGCCGGCCGGGGCCCGACCCGACACGGGCACGCGCCCTGTGTTGCTCGCCGTACTCGCGGTCAGGCTGATGTATCCACACAGGACGGTCGCCGTTCCGACCAGCTCCGATGCGCTACCGGCCGTGACACTCAGCGAGAACGGCAGTTGAGCACCGGCCGTCTCGGGCGCTCGGGCGAACACCTGCAGCGTGCGCGCCTGGGTGGTGGGCAGCGCCACCACCAGCACATTGGCCGGGCCGGCCTCGATGGTGAACGGCACCACCTCACCGTCGAGCAGCACACCATCTTCCGGCACGGTGACGCCGGCGGGAAGGGTCAGCCGAGCGGTGCCGGCGACGTTGGGCTCCCGGTAGTGGATCTCAGCCCGCAGCTGCGCGAGGCCACCCGGCAGCACGGAGTCCGTCACCGCGGTGATCCCGGACTTCGATCCGTCCACGATGGACGACTTGGTCAGGGTGAGAGTCCCCAGGGTGGTGATGTGCCCCGCGGTCGCCTCGACGACGCGCTGCACGCTGCCGGTGCCGGTGCCGATGACCAGGATGTACTTCCCGGCGGTCGGAACGCTGATGGAGACGTCCGGTCCGTTCATCGTGGTCTTGCGCTGCGGCTTGCCCTCGAGGTCATTCACGCTGACCGTCATCGAGCCGGAGACGGGGACGCCCGACGCGTCGACGATGTGCGCGGTGAACCGCGCCTGTTCGACCAGCGTCACCGCCATCGGCACCTCGGTGTCCGTCCCGAGGACGGCCTCGGTGCAGCCCGCCGGGAGGCCGCTCTCCTTGCCATCCACACACAGGCGCAGGGTGGTGCCTTCGGTGGCCCTGACGGAGACGTGCTCGTCCACGGCCGACTCGCCACCCGGCCAGCTCAGGCGGGCACCGAAGTGCACGGCGTTGCGCCAGTCCAGCGGCAACTCCGTCAGCTCGGCGTCGAGCATCTTCACCCGCACCGTGGGCGTGACGCGGAAGCGGTTGAGCACCTTCGGAAGATCCAGCAGCACGGCCTCCGGCGCCGCGTCTCCCACGGTCAGCTCGGCCTCGGCAGAGCCGCCCACGATCCCTCTCGCCTGGATGCGGGTCGGGGTGTCCAGCCCCGCGTACACCTCGGTCTCCCAGGTGCCGTCGGCCGCCGATCTCGTCCGGAAGTTGACGCTCATGCCGTGCAGATCCTGGATCACGTCGATGTCGGCGCGAACAGGGTCACCTCCCTCGGTCCGCGTGACACCGCTCAGCCGGACCTTGGGCAGCGCCACCGCGCTGAGCTGCACGGTGTTGTCGCCGGGTCGCAGGCGCACCGTGGCGGTTGGTTGACTGAGGATGCCCCGAGAGACGAGAAACGCAGCGGGCAGATCGGTCGTCACCGTCGTGGTCGAGCCGGCGTCGAGGCCGGTGATCGACGCCCGTCCATTGATGTCGGTGACCGTCGCCTGCGGCGTCCCGTCGCCGGTGACAGTGAGCCGGGCGTTCGGCACGAACCGACCTTCTGCATCGACGACAGTGACCGTAACGGAGGCCGGCAGGCTCGGCGCGAGGTCGACGGTCACGATCTCGCCCTGCCCGACCGCCACGGTGCGCGGCTCGGTCGCCGGCTTGCCGTCGGATCGCACCGACGTGAGCAGGTAGTCGGTCGCCGGCAGGACGGGGATCTCGATATCCGCATCGCCAGTGAGCTGCCGCAGGCCACCCATGTTCGTGCTGTCACTCCACAGCTGCACGCGGACACCGTCGGCATCGCCCTCGGGCGCGTCGACGTGGCCACGCAGCAGGCCACCGACCCGGGCCGGCAGCCCGGCGATCGGACGGTCCTCGCTGCCGCCCGCGCCATCGGCCAGGCGCAGCGTTCCGGCGACGATCTCGACCGTGCCCTCGGCGATGGTCCAGGCGCCGGTGTACTGGCCGGCCTGCTGCTCGGCGAGCTCCACGTGCACCATCGTCGATGCCTCGTTGGCGGTGCGTACGGTGAGTTCGGCGGTGCCGGTGAAACCGGGCGACCCGAGGATCGCGAGTGTGACGTCGCGGCCGACCGCGACATATGGCGTAGTGCCGATCTGCGGAAGGTGCGAGGCGGCCTCGGTGACGATCAGCTTCGCGGTACGCACCTGCACGGCACGCGTGAGCTGGAGCTGCTCATCGCCGCGCAGAGCCGCGATCGAGTACTCGTAGTCGGTGTCCGCCGCGACCGCCGTGTCGTCGTAGGACGTCAGATCGGCGGCGAGGTCGACCAGCGTCGTACCGTTGCGCAGCACCCGGTAGCCGGTGAGACCGGACACTGTGGACGCGTCCCACTGCAGGTGAACCCGGGCACCCGGCCCGGCGATCGCGGCCAGCGGCGCGTCGCCCGGGGGCGCGTCGGTCAGCAGCGTCACCGTGGCGGTCAGCGCGGCGGAGGCTCGGCCATTCGCGTCGCGGGCGACGACCCCGATGTCGACCGTCGAGCCCGGGGTGAGCTGGGACAGGACAACCTGCGTCGCGGGTGCGGCGACCGTGGCGGCGACCTCACCGTTCACCGTGACGTCGTACGAGGCGGTCGTGCCGCTGGCCGCGGGCCAGCTCACCGCGACGGTGGTGGTGCCCGCCTCGGTGGTCAGCGCCGCCCCGTCCGGCCAGGTCGGCCCAGGAAGGTCCGCCGGCACGGACCGGTAGAGGTGCGACGGCTGCGTCTCGTCCGTCGGCGGCTCTTCCGTACGCGGCGCCACGAACGCGGTACTCCCGGACAGGAACGCCAGCACGGTACCGTCGGCGCTCATCGCCGGCGAGACGACGGCGTCGGGGTACATCAGCACTTCCGAACCAGTGGGGTCAGCGATGCGGCCGTCGAGACCCGGACTCGCCAGCACGGCCGGCGTGCCCGCCTGAGCCGGTTGTGTCCACAGCGCGCCGGCCCACACGAACTTCACTGTGGACCCATCCGCGCTGATGGCGGCTTCGGTCGCCACCTCCACGAAACTCATGTCCAGGTCACCCGAGACGAACGGGGCCGTCCGCAACGCGGACAGGGTCACGTCGGCCGACGGCCCGGCCGCGAGGTCGGCGATCACCACTCCGGCGGCTCCGCCCAGTGCGGTCCTGCGGCCCGTGTGGTCGAGGTTGGGCCGCCAAGCGGTCGCCTGCGCCAAGGTCAGGGCACGGTCACCGGGCAGCCGTTCACCCGTAGCGGCGTTGAACCGAAGCAGCACCGGGTCGTTGTTGCCGGCGGCATTGACCGCGACCACCGTCCCGTCGCCGGACAGCGCAACGTCCTTCACCCGAGGCTCCGCCGTAGCGGGGTCCTCACCGGGCGCCACCAGGTCCCCCGGGCCGATCACCCGAGTCTGCGGTGGCTCGTTCGCGGCCAGCGTCGCCACCAGCACGCCCTCGGGCGATACACCGCCGTATTCGGGCAAGGGCAGCGAAATCGCGCTGGCCAGGCGCGTGCCGTCGGCGCTGAGGGCGATGCCGTTGAGGCGGTGCAGCGAGGCCGCAACCCCGAGGTCGGGGGTGCGCACCCAGGTGGTGGCCCGGGTGAGCCGGTCGCGCACAAAGATGGCCCACCGGATGTTGGGGTCGGCGTCGGCCGGTAGGTGCAGCTCGGCCGCGTTGGCTCCCGCGGCGAGGAAGGCGACCATCCGGCCGTCGGCGCTCACGGCGGCGTCCACGACCTGCGGCACCGGCTCGTTGTCCAGGTCGAGACCGACGACCTCCTGCGCCCCGGTGCTCAGCGTGGTCGCGACGAGCACGGGTAGGTCGTCGCCGCGCGGGGCGAGATGGACGGCGGTGCCGCCATCGGCCGACAGGGCGAGCAGGTCCCATCCGGCGTCGACGACGTCCGGGACCTCAACCACGCTGTCGACCTGGTACGCCCGGGGTAGCGGGTTGGTAGCCGCCCAGGCCGGCGTTGCCATGGGCACCGCCGCCGCCTGACTGAATACGGCGCCGGCCACGATGGTGGCGAGCGCTTTGAGGGCGCGTCTGGGCGGCCCTAGTTGCACACGCATTGCAGCATTCCTTTGACAAACTCGGGTTGAACCTGATCAGAGATCTGGGTAGGCACCCTGGGCCGGGCCAGGGTTGCCGATGGAAGAGCATCGGCGGCGGACTTGGCGGCGCCTTGCGGCTCGCTTAACGAGCGACCTGGTCGCCCTACCCCACCGGCTCAAGCACGCGCGACGAAGGGTCGTGACGCTCGACCTTGACCGGCGGCAGTGCCCGGCCCAGCCAACGGGGACGCCACCAGTTCGCCCGGCCGAGCAGGGTCATCGTCGCCGGGACCAGGACCAGTCGGATCAGCGTCGCGTCGATGAGAACCGCCGCGGCCATACCCACGCCGATCATCTTCACGGTCACGTCGGAATCCAGGGCGAACCCGATGAACACCGCGACCATGATGGCCGCCGCGCTGGTGATCACCCGGCCCGTCGCGGCGAGGCCGCCGACCACGCTGCGCTGGGCGTCGCCGGTAGCGAGCCATTGCTCGCGCACCCGGGACAGGAGGAACACCTCATAGTCCATGGACAGTCCGAACAGGACGGTGAACAGCAGGATGGGCACCCAGCTCGAGACCGCGACGGCGTGGGGCAGGCCCAGCGCACGGGCACCGACGTCGGTCTGGAAGACCGCGGTGAGCACTCCGTACGCCGCGGCGACCGACAGTACATTGAGGACCGCCGCCTTCACCGCGGCCACGGGCGCTCGGAACAGCACGGTCAGCAGCAGGAGTGACAGCACCACGACGAAGACGACGACGATCCACAGCCGGGACGCGAGCCGGTCGGAGATGTCCGCGTACACCGCGACGAGGCCGGTCACAACCACGCCGTCCGGCAGCACGGACGCCCGCAGGTGGCGAAGCAGCTCGGTGGTGCGTTCGTCCTGCGGCCCCGTGGTTGGCTCCACCGTGATGACCGCCGCGATTCCATCGACGTACGGTGCGGAGACCTTCGCGATGCCCGGCTCACCGCGCAGCCGCATGAACAGATCGTCCGGGTCGACCCCCTTGGTCAGGTCGGCCACGAGGACCAGAGGACCGTTGGCGCCCGGCCCGAACTCCGCCGCGACCAGGTCGTACGCCTGCCGACTGGTGTTCGACGTCGGCTGGCTGCCCGCGTCCTGGGGCCAGGTCCGCATGCCCAGCGCCGGCGCCGCCAGTGCGGTGAGCACCGCGAGGGCCAGCAACGCCGGGATGACCGGTCGCCGCACGACGCGCGCGGCCCAGCGGGCGGTGAGGCCCGGGCGGGACGGGGCGACCCGCTCGGCCCGAACCTTGCGCGGCAGCACCCGGTGGCCGAGGAGGCCGCACAGTGCCGGGACGAGCGTCAGGGCGGCGACCATGCCCGCGCCGCCGGCGGCGCACGT
>JADGGF010000190.1 GCA_019690055.1 Micromonosporaceae bacterium | reverse complement strand
GTGCTGCGGGGGAGGGCGCGGTCGGCCAGGGTGCCGCGGGCGAGGGTGCGCCGGGCGCGGCGGACGATGGAGCGCTCACCGTGCCCCCTCGGCCAGCAGCTCAGCCGGGTCCGATGGCCCGGTCTCGTCGACGATCCGGCCGTCCCGGAGGAACACGGTCCGGTCGGCCCAGGCGGCGAAGCGCGCCTCGTGCGTGACCATGAGCACGGCGGCTCCCCGGTCGGCCCGCTCGCGCAACACCTGCATGATCTCGGTTCCGGTGTTCGAGTCCAGCGCCCCGGTGGGTTCGTCGGCGAGCAGCAGGCGGCGTGGTCCCACGAGGGCCCGGGCGATCGCGACCCGCTGCGCCTGGCCGCCGGACATGTCCTCGGGTCGCCGGTCGGCGAGGTCGGCCACGCCGGTCTCGGCCAGCACGGCCAGCGCCGCCTTCCGGGCCTGACGGACGGACCAGCCGTCGAGCTCGAGCGGGAACGCCACGTTCTCGGCCGCGGTCAGCGCGGGCAGGAGGTTGAAGTCCTGAAATACGTATCCGATGGAGCGTCGCCGCAGGACGGCGCGCTGGGTGACGCTGAGCCGCGCGAGGTCCGTCCCCTCGACGAGCACCTGCCCGGAGGTGGGCGTGTCGAGGCCGCCGGCGAGGTGCAGCAGCGTCGATTTCCCAGACCCCGACGGGCCCATGACCGCGACGAACTCGCCGGGACGCAGGACGAGGTCGGCGTCGACCAGCGCGCGGACCGTACGGGCTCCCTCGCCGTGCACGCGCGAGGCCCGGCGCATCTCGAGGACCGGTTGTGCTGGCGTCGTCGGAGGATGGTGGGTGTTCATGCCGTGCTCCGGGTGGAAACTTCCTCTGTGGACTCAGCGGGTGTGTCCTGTGTGGACCTGGTGGCTTTCCCGGGGCGTCGGGCCGGGCTCGGTCGCCGCCTCGCTCGCAGCAGCGTCTCCTCCACCTCGTCCAGCCAGCGCAGGTCCGCCTCGGCGGCGAAGATGTGGTTGCTGAGCACGAGCCGGGCGGGCAGGTCCTCGGGGTCGGTGTCCCGGCGGAGCCGGGTCAGGTCGTGCAGGGTGCGCTGGATCGCCGATCGTTGCCGCTGAACGAGATCGGCGACGTCTACCCCCGGCACGACGGCCGCCAGGGCCAGCTTGATGACGAGTTCGTCCCGGCCGCGGTCGGCCCGGGGAACCGGGCGGCGCCACCAGGCGGCCACCTCCTCGCGTCCGGCGTCGGTGAGCCGCCACTGTCCGGGCGCCGAGGGGTCGTCGCTCGGCCCGCCTTCGCGGACGACCAGGCCGTCGCGCTCCAGGCGCTGCAGCGTCGTGGAGACCTGGCCGATGTTCAGCGGCCAGGCCTGGCCGGTCGACGCGTCGAAGTCCTTGCGCAACTGGTACGTCGTGGACGGTCGCCACGACAGCAGCGCGAGCAGCGCGTGCTTCACGGACATGGTTCGCCCCTCGGCTCGATGACCCCCAACCGGGGCCGCGATGGTTACCGAGTAATGGTTACACGGTAACTATCCCGCGATCAAGGTCAGCCTCGTGACAAGATGACGGCGATGACTGAGACCGTTCGACCGACCGATCGGCCGACGACCGTACGGCCGGTGACCGTACGACCGATGACCGCCGCCGACGGGCCGGCGGTCCTGCGCATCTACCAGGCGGGGCTGGATACCGATCTGGCGAGTTTCGAGACCGTCGCGCCCAGTTGGGAGGAGTTCGACCGCGGCAAGCTGCCTGAGCACCGGTTCGTCGCGGTCGATGAGAACGACACCGTGCTCGGGTGGGTGGCCGTGTCCAGGGTGTCCGGTCGCTGCGTCTACGCGGGAGTCGTGGAGAACTCCGTGTACGTCGATCCCGCCGTGCACCGGCGGGGCGTCGGCCTGCTCCTGCTGCAGAGGCTGATCGCCTCGACGGAGGCGGGCGGCATCTGGACGATCCAGGCGGGCATCTTTCCCGAGAACGTGGCCAGCCTGCGCCTGCACGAGAAGGCCGGGTTCCGAGTGATCGGATACCGGCACCACCCGGGCCGCATGCAGCGACCCGGCGGCGAGTGGCGCGACGTCGTGCTGCTGGAGCGCCGCAGCCCCCACGTGTACCCGGACTGACAAGGCCCGAACCGACCGTCGGCCGATCCAGACGGGCCCTTGCCCCGGTCGTCCTCAGCCTAAGGAGGCTGACAGCGATGCGTTCAGGTCCTGCCGGACCTGGTCCAGTTGTCGCCGGGCGCGCGTGAGCAGGTCGGCGGCGTCGTCGAGACCGGCGGGCCGGGCCGGTGGGTGGTCCCGAGGAGCCCAGGGATGAGCCGACCACGGATCGCCGCGCGATGCCCCCGAATGCGCCAACCGTGGGGCCGGGTTCAGACGCTCGGGCGGCCGGGCCGGTGGCGACAGGGGAGCCGCGTCGGTGAACTGGGCCGGCACGAACCGGATGCGGGCGTCCAGAGTGAGCAGTCGAAGGCCCAACAGGCGGGCCAGGATCGACGCATCGATGACCAGCCCATTCGCGAGGCGGCCGTCCGGGGCGACTCGTACGCGCAGATGGTCGCGGTCGTGCGGTCGCCCGACCACGTCCGCCGGATGCGACGCGAGGCTCCCGCCGCGCGGCCGCCCGTGGTCACGGCCGGTCGTCGCGCCGCGTCGCCACCAACGGCCCACCTCGGCTACCCGTCGCCCCCGGCGTACCGGGCCGCGCTGCGACCGAGCCTCATGACTCGGCCTTCCGACGGGCGGACGAGATGGCCGCGCTCGCGGCGACCGCCGTCACGACGCCGGTCAGCGCGGCGGCGCCCGTCTTGAGCACGGGCTTCCGGGTGGTCTTCGTGGTCATCGCGGCGACCATGCGCCGCCAGCCCTTCTTACGTCTGAACATCCGCATGTGTAGTCAACCTCGGATCGTGGGCGTGGCCGGATTCCAGGCTTTCGACGATCGCTTAGTTAAGTAACTGTCTAAACAGACCTTGCCGGCTGATTAGAGTTCTGTCAAGATAGTGGGCGTGGCGAAGACGCCGGTCGTGATCGAGAGTCCCGCCGAGGCGTGCTGCCCGCCGATCGGGGAGGCGTCCCTGGACCCCGCTCAGGCGGCTGACCTTGCGCGGATGTTCAAGGCCCTCGGCGACCCGGTGCGGCTGCGCATCCTGTCACGGATCACGTCGGCCCCAGCGGGGGAGATCTGCGTCTGTGAGATCACCGGCGACGACTTCGACGTCTCCGGCCCGACGATCTCGCACCACCTGCGGGTGCTGCGGGAGGCTGGCCTCATCGAGGGCGAGCGCCGAGGCACCTGGGTCTACTACCGCCCGGTTCCCGAGCGGATCAGGCGACTCGCCGGTGTGCTCGGGTCCTGACTCGGGCCCGGCCGGTCGCCATCCCAGTGAGGCGGCGAGCGGTCAAGGCTGCGCAGGTCGGTGTACGCCCCCGCGCAGCCCGCCGGCTCCGGCATCTGTACTGCCGAGCGCCTTACTCCACGGTCCCATCGGGTCGTATATACGAGAAGCCGGTGTACGGTGTGAGCGCCTCGGGAATGCGGACGCCGCCGTCCTGCTGCTGGTACTGCTCGAGAATCGCGACGAGGGTACGTCCGATCGGCAGACCCGAGCCGTTGAGCGTCGCGGCGTACTCGCGCTTGCCCTTGCCGGTGCTGTACCGGATACCGGCTCGGCGGGCCTGGAAGGTGGAGCAGTCGGAGACGCTGGAGATCTCGCGGTAGCGGTTCTGGCTGGGAAGCCAGACCTCGATGTCGTAGGTGAACTGGGCGGCGAAACTGATGTCGCCCGCGGCCAGCGCCACGACGCGGTAGGCAAGGCCGAGCTCGCGGAGGCAGGCTTCAGCGTGGCCCAGCATGATGTCGAGTTCCTTTGTGGAATCCTCGGGCCGGCAGATTCGGACGAGCTCGACCTTGGCGAACTCGTGCACCCGGATCAGTCCGCGCGTGTCACGTCCGTATGAGCCGGCCTCGGACCGGAAGCAGGGCGTGTGTGCCGTGACGGCGATGGGCAGATCGTCGGCCTGCAGCGTCTCGCCCGCGAACATGTTGGTGAGCGGGACCTCGGCCGTCGGGATCAGGAACAACTCGCGGTCGCCGACGCTGGTCTTGAACAAATCCTGCTCGAATTTGGGCAGTTGGCCGGTGCCGGTCATGGTCTTGCGGGTGACCAGCGACGGCACCGAGTGCTCGATGTAGCCGTGCCGGGTCGTGTGCAGAGTGAGAAAAAAGTTCGCAATCGCCCGCTGCAGCGCGGCTCCCGCGCCCTTGACGACGGCGAATCGTGGACCGGAGAGCTTCGTCGCGGTGCTGAAGTCGAAGATGCCCAGCCGCTCGCCGATGGCGACGTGATCGGCCGGGTCGAAGTCAAAGGCCGGCAACGCTCCCTCGCGGCGGAGCTCGACCGCGAACTCATCGCTGTCGCCGTCCGGGCAGCGGTCTTCGGGGAGGTTCGGGATCTCCAGCAGCAGGCCGTTGAGCTCGGCGTCGTTGCGAGCCACCTCGGCCTCGAGCTCCTGGATCCGCGCCTTGAGCGCCCGGGCCTGCTGGGCCAACTCGTCCGTAGGCTGACCTGCCTTGGCAGCGGCGTTGACGGCGGCGGCGACCTTCTTGGCCTCGGCGCGGGCCCGGTCGGCGGACTGGATGGACTGGTTGCGGGATGCGACGAGGCCGGACAGCCGGTCGACGTCGAGGCGGTAGCCACGGCGGGCGAGGCGGCGGACCGCCTCGGTCGCGGGGTCGAGCAGGTGGCGCGCGTCGTGCATCTCGTCTCCATCCGATAGGTTGCTACCGACTACGCTAGTGCGGCCGTTGCCGATCTCTGACCGGCCCAAGCCAGCCCGGCCAGGCCGATCAAATATGCGTCGACCATTATGATGAGGCCTTCGCCGCATGGCGCCTGCGGCAGCCGCCCTCGGCGCCGAGGTGGGCGCGTCGGCTTGGGCCGCCGAGGTGGCGCAGTGGCGTGGGCCACGGCATGGCCGGGTCGGCGGATACGCCTCATCGTCATGGTGATGCCCAATCAGGGACGCGCAATCACGTTGTGAACGGCGGGGGTGCTCAGCACCTCCGCCAGCGCCGGCAGGCCATGGTCGATTCCAGCGTCCAGCTGGTACCGAATTCTGGAGGCCGCCAGCACAGCCGACCAGCGTAGGACCCGGTCGGTGTCGGCGAGCCGTAGTTCGTCCACAACGGATACTCGCCGGAGAAAGCCCTCGCCCACGTAGAACACGCACCAGAAGGCCCAGTCGAATTCGATCGGTCCGATCAGGCCCCGGGGGTCGACGAACCTCGGTTCGCCGGCGGCGTCGAAGGCAATGTTCTCTGCGTAGAGGTCGCCGTGGAGCAAGGTCGGCTCATGAACGCGCTCGGCCAGCTGCTCGCCCACGGAGATGATGCCGCGAACGACCTGCGCGCCGATGCGGCTTCTCAAGGTGTCGGACCGGCGGAGGCCTGGAAGCGTCTGGGTCTGCAGCTTCCTCCGAACCTGCGGAACGTCCGGCAGAGCCGACGCCGTCGCCCGGTGCAGCTCGACGAGCCGCCGAGCGACGCGTTGTTCGTGATCCCCGGGCCGGGCGGATCCCCCTGGGTTCGGCCCGATCATCTCCATGAGCAGCAGTTGTCGGGTGTCCTCGGCCGCCAACAGGCGTGGCACGTGCCGGCCGCGCCAGTGGCGCAGGCAGGCGGTCTCGCGCAGGTAGCGGTCTCGCTCCGGGGTCGCCTTGATGACGACCCGCTGCCCGTCGTCGAGGGCGCCGTGGGCGATGATGGAGGCCCAACCCGCGTCGTGATAACCGACGAGCGTGACGCCCCAGGCGGTGGCCGCCTGTTCGATGCCGCGGACCGCCGGGGCGAGCCAGTCACGGATCGAGGGACCATAGTGTGCGGTGAGGCGGGCGACCGTGCCGTCGGGCACGGCGCTTGTATCGTTGACGGCACTGGTCACGGCAGTCTCCTCAGGCGGGAGTGCTGGGCGAGCACGGTCTCTTCGAGCTGCGTGGTGATGATCGGCCACTCGGGCCCGGTCATGCCCAAGGCCCGCCAGTAGGCGACCTGCTGGCGGACCAAGCGGCTTAAGCCGGTGCGCGCCACCGCCGGCTCGATGGCGCGGGCGAGGGATCGGACGGTGTAGCCGGGTCCCCGGTGCGCGGCGCGGATCCCCGCCATCAGCAGCAGGGTGACGGCTCGTACGGTGTCGAGCAGCCGGGCGTCGTGGTAGCCGGACAGCTCCCCGAACGCGGCCCACGACCACGAGCGTCCGCTGAGGTACCACCGCAGGCGCTCAATGCCTGAGCCCAGATCGACAGCCATGAAGTGGGGATTGTCGAGGTTCCACAACAGGACGAGATCGCCGAGGCCACGGTGGTCGCAGTCGATGAAAAGGGTGATGCCACCGACCGGCGGGCGTTGCCATGGTCGCAGGTCTCCGTGGACGCTGAGCCGGCCGGCATGCAGACCGACGCGGGACAGCGCCGTGAACCAGTGGTCCAGGATGGCGAACGCCTCCGCGCACCCGCGTACTCGTTGGACGTAGGAGATGTTGATGAACGCGGTGAGGTAGCCGTCGAGAAGCGCCCCGCTGGCGTCGCGCTCGCCCGTGTGCCGGACGACCGGCTGGGGCAGGAAGCCTTCCCGCCATACCCGCGGCTGGGCATCCTTCAGCCATGGGTCGAGCGCCTGGATGGCCGATATCGTGACGTCGGTGTCACGGTTCCACCGCATGGGCAGGAGGCTGCTGCCCACGGTCAATCCGCTGGCGCGCAACGAGTTGCGAAGACAGCTGACGATCTGTTGGTGACTGGGACAGGACCGGCGGGCCGACGCCCGGGCCGGACGGCGGTGCCGCATGCGGACCGTCGTACCGTCGGCAACGATCATCCATCGATCGCTGAACCGGTCGCGGATGGATTCGATGACTTCGTCCGGCGTGATCATCTGAGCCCCGCCAGTACCTCGAAGTGCCTCACCGGATGGAATCGTTCGAAACCGACAGCCTGGACGGTGTGAGGATCCAAGCGGTCGGCCGCCTCGATGGCCAGCGCCAGGGCATCGGCCGCCGTTTCGTCATCGTCCTCGGCATTGACCGCGGCGACGACACCCGTCTGCTCGCAGAGCGCCGCTTGCGCGCACGTGCCTGGCCGCCATGCGAGGGCGGCGACGGGCGTACCGGCCCGCAGCGCCTCCCCGAAGACAGCGGCACCCGCCTCAACGTAGGCACGGGAGCAGGTGTAGACGAGCGTTTGGCCGGCCCGCAGGACTGCCGCCTTGTCCGCGCCGCCCACCTCGCCGACCCACTCGACGTGGTCGGCGTGAAGGATGTCCGCGTGGCGGCGGACGTACTGCTCGTCGTGGATGGGGCCGACGATGCGAAGTCGCCGGCCCAGGCGTTGTGCGGCGAGCACCGCCAGGTGGGGCGCCTTGGGCGCACAGACCCGTCCGAGCCAGAGAAGATGGTGCCCGTGACGAGCGGGCCGGGGGTCTTCGTCGATGCCGGTCTGGACGCTGAGTTCCTGGACCGGCTGGTGCGCGGCGTAGCGGGCGCACATCTCCGGGCTGTAGCAGTACAACCGGCTACGAGCGCCGTCGAACGTTCCCGCCGGGTGAGCGAAGGTCGCGTCGTGCTGGAAGGTCACGACGGGGCAGTCGAGGCTCTGCCAGGCCGCTCGCCATGACGGTAGCGCTGGATACTCGTGGCCGACCACGAGCAGGTCCAGCCCCAGCCGGTTGAGGTCGGCGAGAGCCGACGCGTCCGCGTCCTCAAGGCGAACCTCGCGACGCCGGAATCGCCCAGGGGCGTCCGATCTCCATTGAGGACCGATGAGGTACACCTCGGCTCCCCAGTCCTGGGCGCCCACCGCGACTGACCACAACCAGCGCTCGATCCCGCCGTAGCCGCGCGGCGGGAACTGATAAGCGCTGGGAAAGTCACAGATCCCGACCTTCATCGCGCGTCAGGCCGTTCGCTCCCGGCCGGCGATGAGGTCGGCCGTGATCCGCGGAAACGTTCGCAGCATCTCGGTGACCAGCCGGCGCACGGCATCGTGGTCGGCGTCGGGCGATGTCAGGCGGACAATGG
>JADGGF010000189.1 GCA_019690055.1 Micromonosporaceae bacterium | reverse complement strand
GGACGGGGGTTGGTCCGACACTGGCTCGCCCGACGGTGGACCGGGCGGAGGTGGTGTTGTCACGCCCGACATCATGCCCCACGCGACCGACGACCGAGAGGCCCCAAGCATGGCATCCCGGCCAGACGCCATCGACACGGGCAGATCGGACATCCACCAGCTGACGGGGGGCCGTCGGTACGGTTGGCCGGTGGCGGGAAGCTCGCGCGCGGCTGCTGTCTTCCGCGGGTTCTTCGCGCTGCTGGTCGCATCGCTCGTCATCACCGTTCTGATCAGCACCGGCCTGTGGCGGCCCGCTCCCTTCTTCGCGGACCTGCTGAACCGGCTGACTCGGTTGTCGGTGCCGGAGCCGAGCTGGACCGTGCGCATCGACGGTCGCCCCGATGTGGTCGCCGTGGTCGACCGCACTGTGGTGGTGGCGAGCCGGGGCTTCGTCGAGGGTCGGCGGACGGCCGACGGCAGCCGGGCCTGGCGCGTCTCGACGCACTGGGCCTACCCGGCCGGCGACGTCGTGGTGGCCCAGCTCCGTCCGGAGGATCCGGATGCCGACCCGTCGCCGGACCGGGGCTTCGCGGTCCTCGACCCGACCACTGGCCGGGTGCGCTGGGGCAACGACGAGGCGAGCGCGGTGTGGATCTACCGCGACGACATCGTGGACCTGCGCTGCCCCGACGAGAACTCCTGCGTGCTCCGGGATTGGGACCACGGCGGCACGATCCGGTGGGAAGTGGCGCTGCCCGGGGCGGCCCGCTCGATCAAGGGGCCGAACCCGCGGTTGGCGACCGTCCGGGATCCGGCGGGGTGGTTCGCCACCGCCAGCGCCGGGACTCCGTCGGCGATCCCGCCGGTGATGCCGCTGCTCGTCGATGAGCGGATCTACGCGGTGGACACCGCCGAGCACCGGGTGGTGCGGGAGGCCGCCCCGCCCGACCGGCAGACCCGCGTGACGTTTCTCGGCGACCGGATGCTGCACGTGCGGGCCGAGCGCGCCGACGCGGGCTGCCGGTTCGTGGTCGAGGCGTTCGACGTCACCTCTGGCGCCAGCGTGTGGACGGAGAACGGCTTCGATCTCGACACGGCGCGGGGCTCGGGCTGCGAGCAGCGGGAAGATCCCATCGGCGTCACGAGCAAGCTCGTGGTCAACGGCAGCGACGCCCGGCCGATGCTCATCGGCGCCGACGCGGCCGATCGCATCTGGACCGGCCCGCCGGGTTCCCGGGTGCTCGCCACCGACGGCCTGCTCGCCGTCATCCTCGAACCCGACCGCAAGACAGTCCAGATTATCGATGTCGGCACGCCCGACGGTCAGAGGGTTTGGTCCCGGGAATTCGGCCTGGACCCACAGGCCGCGGTGACCGGGGCCATGGTGATCCTGCGCGATACGGACCGTGGGCAACTGCTGGTGCTCCGGCGGGGATCGATGGCCGTGGCGCTGGATCTGAAGACCAAGGCGGACATCGCCGGGTTCGGTGCGAGCGGGATTGTGCTCACCAGCGGACGGAGCATCGGTTTCCACCCGGCCCGGCTGGCCTGACCGCAGCTTTGTCCCGCTTTGCGGACGTACGGGGGCCGGCCCTCGACGTGGCTCAGGCCACAGCGTTGCTAACGGTTTGGCCACGGCTGACCGCCTCGCCCGAAATCTATGCGGCGCCGGCTTGCTCCGTGGCGTCAGACTGGCTCCGTATCGTCGAGGCGTCATCCGAGCCCGCTATCGTGGCGGGCTGTGCTCGGGCGAGACGGAGTGACCCTCGAAGAACTTTTTGGAGATCATCAATGCGAGTGAGAACGTTGCTGGTCCCGGTCGCCGCGGCCGCGATGCTGTTTGTCGCTGGCTGCACGGGTGCCCCCAGCCCGAACGCGACATCGACGCCCACTCCGACCACGAATGGCGTCGAGGCCATGGAGCCTGACGCGATCCTCGATGCGGCCGAGAAGGCGCTGACCGACGCGGAGTCCGTTCACGTCTCCGGCACGATCGGCGAGGGAGCGGAGGCGATCACACTGGGCCTGACCTACGCTGGCGCCAACGCCATCGGCACCATCGAGGTTTCCGGCGTCGCCGCTGATGTCCGCAAGCTGGGCACCGACGTGTACGTGAAGGCGGCCGACACCAGCCTCTACGCCCAGTTCCTCAGTCAGGAGCAGCAGGCGTTGCTGCCCCTGATCGCGGACAAGTGGGTCAAGGTCAACGCCGGGTTGGCGGCCATGTTCATCCCCGGGGCGCCACTGTCGGTGGAGCAGTTCACTGTGCACACTCCGCCGCTGGAGAAGGGTGACGTGACCGAGGTTGGCGGCACGCCGGCCATCACGGTCACCGACGCCGACGGCCAGTCGTACGCCGTGGCGATCGTCGGCAAGCCGTACATTCTCGAGTCGACCTACCAGGGCAGCACGCTGACGTTCTCGGACTACGACAAGCCCGTGACCATCGAGGCGCCCGCGGCGGCCGACGTCGTCGACGTCCTGGCCCTGCTGGGCGGCCTCGGCTGAGCCCCGGCACCCCTCAACAGCGAAATACGGAGACATGTAGATGCGCTGGAGAATGCTGCTCATTCCCGCGGTGGCGTCCGTCGCCCTGCTCGCCGGCTGCACCACCGCACCCGAGCCGGAGCCGAGTCCGACGCCCACGACCAACGGCATCGACGCGCTCGAGGCGGAACAGATCGAGGCCCGGATGTCCGAGGCGCTGGAGAAGGCCGGATCGTTCCGGATCTCGGGCACCGGCGACGTGGAAGGTCAGACGGCCGACATCGACATCGCCGTCGCGGGCAAGCAGATGCAGGGATCGTTCACCGTCATGGGCATCGAAATCGAGATCATCGTGGCCCAGGACGGCACCGCCTACTTCAAGGGCGGGGCGGAGCTGTTCGGGCCGCTCCTCGGGACCGAGCTCGGCGACATCGCTGGGAAGTGGATCAAGATACCGGCGAACGAGGACCTCGGCCTGATCCCTGACACCAACGACTTCCTCGCCGCCGACGGGCACTACACCAAGGGCGAGGTCACCCAGTACAAGGGTCAGCCGGCCATCACGCTGGTGGACACCGACGGCGCCAAGGTGTACGTCTCGCTGGTCGGCGAGCCGTACCCGCTGGCGGTCGAAACCGCCGAGGGCACGTTGGAGTTCACAGACATCGGTAAGGACATCACCATCGAGGCGCCGTCCGCCGACGAGGTGCTCGAAATCCCCACGATGAGCTAGCCGCCGACGTCGCAAGCCCGTGCGGTGGCACCCCCCGGGCCCCCCCCCCCGGCGCACCCCCGGGGGGGGCCCCCCCGGCCCCACCGCACGTGTGTGACGGCCGGGTGCGAGCCCGTCGGCTCGTTACCAAATAACCGCCGCTGACCGGAGAACCGACTCCGGCGCCATTGCTGTTGCCTGAACAAGAGGCACCTATCGGAAGGAATATCTATATGCGAATTAGGAACATCATTCTGCCCGTGGCGGCCTCCCTGGCGCTGCTGGCCGGCTGCGCCCAGACGCCGAGCAGCGAGCCAACGCCGACGACCACGCCCACCCCGGAGTACAACGGCGTTCAGGACATGGACGCCGACGCGATCTGGCAGGCCGCTCTTGACGCCCTCGCCGACGCGCAGTCCTACCGTCTCAAGGGCAAGGGCGAGGACAACGGCCAGCCCATGGAGATCGACGCGGTCTTCGCGGGCGACCTGGCCAAGGGCACGATCTCGATCTCCGGCCTGGAGCTGGAGGTCATCGTCACCGAGGACGGTGGCTACGTCCGGGGCACGGAGGACTTCTGGCGCGCGAATCTCCCGGCGGAGCAGGCGGACCTTCTCATCCCGCTGCTGGGCAGCCGGTACATGAAGCTTCCGCTGTCGGAGATCGAGGGCTTCATCGTCCGACCGGAGGATCTCTTCGACGGTGGGACGGGCCTCACCAAGGGCGAGATCACGGAGTACAAGGGCCAGCCCGCCATCACGGTGAAGGACTCCGAGGGGAACGAGCTGTACGTCGCGCTCGTGGGCGAGCCGTACCCGCTGGCCTCCACCTCCACCGACGGCACCCTCGAGTTCCTGAACATCGACGAGGCCGTCACCATCGAGGCGCCGCCGGCCGACCAGGTCTTCGACGCGACGCAGTTCCTCAGCTGACCTGAGCGCGCCTGCGTGAGTGGCACCGGGGCACCCCGGTGCCACTCGCGTTTTCGGCCCCGGGCCCCGGGGGGCGGACGACTCCAGCCCGGTCCGCCGTGGGCGGACGATTCCGGCCCCGCTCCGCCATGGGCGGACGATTCCGGCCATGGTCTGCCACGGGGCGTGGTTGCGCGAGGTCGTGACACTGGTCGGCGTACGGGTGGGCGACCAGTGAAGGGACGTAGTAATGCGCTTAAGAATATTAGCTCTCCCCGTGGTGGCCGTCGTGGCCCTGCTCGCCGGCTGCACCCAGCTCCCGCTCGGCGGTCCAGGGGCGACCCCGACGCCCACGTCCAACGGGGTCGAGGCGCTGGAGGCTGACGCGATCCTGGCCAAGGCCACGCAGGCGCTCGCCGAGGCCGAGTCGGTGCACGTGGCCGGTACCCTCGGCGAGGGCCTGTTCGGGCTCACCCTCGACCTGACCTTCCAGGGCCAGGACGTCGCCGGCACGGTGAACGTCCTCGGGGTGATCGCCAACATCATCAGGATCGGCGACGTGGTCTACCTCAAGGCCGACACCAGCCTCTTCGAGCAGCTCCTGCCGCCGGACCAAAAGGGCAGCATCTCGCTTTTGGGCGGTAAGTGGGTCCGGCTCAACCTGGCCTGGGTGACGGCGCTCGTCCCGATACCGTTCACGGCCGACGACCTGGTCTCCACGACCAGCCCCCTGGCCAAGGGCGACCCGACGACCGTCGGCGCGGTACCCGCCATCACGCTCACCGACGCCGACGGCGCCGTGCTGCACGTGGCCACCACGGGCGAGCCGTACGTGCTCGACATCAGCCTCGAGGGCGACCGCGATCTCTCCTTCTCGCGGTTCAACGAGCCGGTGACCATCGAGGCGCCGCCGGACGAGGAGATCTTCGACCTGCTGAAGGCGCTGGGCCTCGACAGCTCCGCCTGACGCCGGGCGGTGGGACCCGTGGCCCGAGGCCCGGGTCCCACCGGGTCACCCGGCCGTGGCCGGGGCCTCAGAAGCGTACGGGTCGCGTGGGCGCCGTCACGCGGGCTGGCAGGATGACCCTCGTGACGACTACGCCTTCCAGTCCCGATGCGGCCCAGTACCGCATCGAACGCGACACCATGGGGGAGGTCCGCGTCCCCGTTGAGGCACTGTGGCGGGCACAGACCCAACGGGCCGTCGAGAACTTCCCGATCTCCGGCCGTGGCCTGGAGCCGGCCCACATCCGGGCCCTGGCGACCATCAAGGCGGCGGCCGCCGAGGTCAACGCCGAGCTGGGCGTCATCTCGGCCGAGCTCGCCGCCGCGATCCGGGCGGCGGCGCAGGAAATCATCGACGGTAATCACGACAACCAGTTTCCGATCGACACCTTCCAGACGGGCTCGGGCACCTCGTCAAACATGAACGCCAACGAGGTCATCGCGACCCTGGCCAGCCGGGCGAGCGGCCTGACCGTCCACCCCAACGACCACGTCAACGCGTCCCAGTCGTCCAACGACGTCTTCCCGTCCTCGATCCACCTCGCGGCTACGGAAGCGGTCATGCGCGACCTCATTCCGGCGCTGTCCCACCTGATGTCCACGTTGGACGCCAAGGGCACCGAGTTCGCCGACGTGGTCAAGGCCGGGCGGACGCACCTGATGGACGCCACGCCGGTCACGCTCGGTCAGGAGTTCCACGGCTACGCGGCCCAGATCCGCATTGGCATCGAGCGTCTGGAATCGACGATTCCCCGCCTGGCCGAGCTGCCGCTCGGCGGCACCGCGGTGGGTACCGGCATCAACACGCCCCCCGGGTTCGCGCCCCGGGTGATCGAACGCCTGCGCGAGATGACCGGGCTGCCACTGTCGGAGGCCCGCAACCACTTCGAGGCGCAGGGAGCCCGCGACGCGCTCGTGGAGTGCAGTGGCCAGCTGCGGGTCATCGCCGGCTCGCTGTACAAGATCGCCAACGACATCCGGTGGATGGGCTCGGGTCCCCGCGCCGGCCTGCGCGAGCTGCGCATCCCCGATCTGCAGCCGGGGTCGAGCATCATGCCGGGCAAGGTCAACCCGGTGCTCTGCGAGGCTGTCCGGCAGGTGGCCGCCCAGGTCATCGGGAACGACGCCGCGGTGGCCTTCGCGGGGTCGCAGGGCGACTTCGAGCTCAACGTCATGCTGCCGCTGATGGCCCGCAACCTGCTCGAGTCGATCCGGTTGCTCGCCAACGTCAGCCGGCTCTTCGCCGACCGCTGCGTCGCCGGCCTGGAGGCCGAGGTGGAGATCTGCCGGCTCTATGCGGAGGGCTCGCCGTCGATCGTCACCCCGCTGAACCGGCACCTCGGCTACGACGAGGCGGCGGCCATCGCCAAGCAGGCGTTGAAGGAGAACCGGACGATCCGCGAGGTCGTCATCGCCCGCGGGCACGTCGAGAGTGGAAAGATCACCGAGGCCGTCCTGGACGAGGTGCTCGACGTCCTGCGCATGACCCGCCCCTGAGCCGGTCCACGCCCGTCGTTGTTGTCAGGAAGGACGCCCTCTTGACGCCCAATGCGTACGAAGGCGTCCTTCCTGACACCTGGTCCCCGGGCAGGGCACATCAGGCGGCCAGGGCACGGGCGGCGGCTTCGGTGTCGCGGAGCACGCGCAGCGCGTTGTGCCAGGTCAGCTTCGCGATCTCGGCGTCGGACCAGCCCCGCCGCGCCAGCTCCTCCAACAGCGCCGGATAGCCGTCCACACCGGACAGTCCGTCCGGGGTCGCGGCGACACCGTCGAAGTCGCCGCCGAGGCCGACGTGGTCGACGCCCGCCACCGCCCGAATGTGCTCGATGTGATCGGCGACATCGCCGACCGCGCACGCGGGCCGGGGGTTCGCCTCGCGCCAGGCCTGCACCCCCTCGGTGTAAGCGGCGCTGTCCTCGCCGTGCTCGGCCGCCAACCGACCGTACTCGGCGATCAGCGCGTCGATCCACTCGCGACAGTCCGCCCGGAGAAACCCCGGGACGAAGGTCACCATGACGATGCCGTTGCTGTCGCGCACTCGGGCGAGGACGTCGTCGGGAACGTTGCGGACATGGTCGCAGACCGACCGGGCGCTCGAGTGCGAGAAGAAGGCGGGGGCGGTCGAGACGTCGAGGGCGGCGTGCATCGTGGAGTCGGCGACGTGGGACAGGTCGACCAGCATGCCGAGCCGGTTGCACTCGCGCACGACCTCGCGGCCGAAGTCGGACAGACCGCCGACCGCCGGCGCGTCGGTCGCGCTGTCGGCCCAGGGCGTGTTGTGGAAGTGCGTCAACGTCAGGTACCGGGCGCCGAGCGCGTACATCATCCGCAGCACGCCGAGCGATGAATCGATACTGTGCCCGCCCTCGATGCCAATGAGACACGCGATGCGCCCCGCGGCCCGCGCCGCCTCGACCTCGTCCGCGGTCGTGGCCAGCGCCAGGTCGTCCGGGTAGCGGGCCACCATGGTCCGGACGGCGTCGATCTGTTCGAGGGTGGCGGTGACGGGATTGCCGATCGTGCTCGGCACGTAGACCGACCAGAACTGGGCGCCGACCCCACCGGCGCGCAGTCGCGGGATGTCGGTGTGCAGCCCGAGTGCGGAAAGATCGCCGGCGAGGTCGACGGCGTCGAAGTCG
The DNA here is from genome assembly GCA_019690055.1 of Micromonosporaceae bacterium. Taxonomy (GTDB): domain Bacteria; phylum Actinomycetota; class Actinomycetes; order Mycobacteriales; family Micromonosporaceae; genus DATBGZ01. Next base: position 324 of record JADGGF010000189.1, on the reverse strand, counting down.
ACCGAGCCCGACGGCTGCCTCGCCCGCCGGGCCGGGCCGAACCGCTGGCGCAGTTCCCAGAGCAGGTCGTTGTGGCCGTCGACGACGGGGGCCGCCTCCAGCAGGCGCCGGATCCGATCACGCACGGCGCCGACCGTACCCGATCACCGCGATGTCAGGAAGGACGCCTTACTGGACACCAGGCGTCAACAAGGCGTCCTTCCTGACACCGTACGCATGCACAAACAGCGGGCGGGCCGCTCTCGCGACCCGCCCGCCATGGCTGCTGGGCAGGTGGACTCAGAAGTCATGTCCCCGCCGCCCGGGGCGGCCGGGGCCTTCTCC
>JADGGF010000188.1 GCA_019690055.1 Micromonosporaceae bacterium | reverse complement strand
GGTCGTGGGCTGGGGCCGAGGGTCACGACTGGACCGAACCACCAGACCGTCCTTTCGTCGGGTACGTCGGGCACGGCCGTGCCCGCATCATCATCGACGGTCGTCGACCGCACCACACGGACCCGGTGCGTGTCGATGCCGTCGGGCCAACGGCGTCGACGCTTCCGGCCGCTGCCCGGAGTCACCCTTTCCCACCGCCCGGGCATATGCGACACACAGACGGACACAATGTGACGTAACTTACAGGTTAAATGTGAACATAACGGACAATAGTTATGTCGCGCCCGCTCACCCGGGCCGCGCTAGTCCGGGAGCTCGTCGAGAAGGTCGGTCACCATCGCCGCGATCGGTGAACGCTCGGACCGGGTCAGCGTGACGTGCGCGAAGAGGGGATGGCCCTTCAACGCCTCGATCACGGCCACGATGCCGTCGTGGCGCCCGACGCGCAGGTTGTCCCGCTGCGCGACGTCGTGGGTGAGCACGACCCGCGAGCCCTGACCGATGCGCGACAGCACGGTGAGCAGCACACCCCGCTCCAGCGACTGAGCCTCATCGACGATGACGAACGAGTCGTGCAGCGAACGGCCCCGGATGTGCGTGAGGGGCAGGACTTCGAGCAGCCCACGCGCCGCGATCTCGTCGATGACGTTCTCGTGCACCACCGCCCCGAGCGTGTCGAACACGGCCTGGGCCCAGGGCGACATCTTCTCCGACTCGGAACCGGGCAGGTACCCCAGCTCCTGCCCGCCCACCGGGTACAACGGCCGGAACACCACGACCTTCTTGTGCCGGCGGCGCTCCATCACCGCCTCGAGCCCGGCGCAGAGCGCGAGCGCCGACTTGCCGGTGCCGGCCCGCCCACCGAGCGACACGATGCCGATCGACTCATCCAGCAACAGGTCCAGGGCGATGCGCTGCTCGGCCGAGCGCCCGCGCAGCCCGAAGGCCTCCCGATCGGCCCGCACCAGGCGCACCTGCTTGTCCGGGTGCACCCGCCCCAGCGCCGAGCCGTTCGGTGAGCGCAGCACCAGGCCGGTGTGGGTCGGCAGCTCGGCCGCGGCCGGGTTCTCCAGCGCCTCGCCGGCGTAGAGCCGGTTGCGCTCGTCGTCGCTGATCTCCAGCTCGGCGACGCCGGTCCAGGTGGGGTCGCTCGCCTGCCCGTGCCGGTACTCGTCCGCGACCAGCCCCACGGCGGCGGCCTTCACTCGCAGCGGAATGTCCTTCGTCACGAGGGTGACGTCGTGCCCCTCGGCCGCCAGGCCCAGCGCGACCGAGAGGATCCGCGCGTCGTTGGTGTCGGCCCGAAAGCCCACCGGAAGCCCGGACTGGTCGGCGTGGTTCAGTTCGACCCGCAGCGTGCCGCCCTGGTCGTTGACCACGAGCGGCTGGTCCAACCGGCCGTGCTCGACCCTCAGGTCGTCGAGAATCCGCAACGCCTGGCGGGCGAACCCACCGAGCTCGGGATGGTGCCGCTTGCCCTCCAGCTCGGTGATGACCACGAGCGGCAGCACGACCTCGTGCTCGGCGAAGCGCAGCGCTGCCCGCGGGTCGGAGAGCAGCACCGAGGTGTCGAGCACGTACGTCCGCCGCGCGCTGTCTGCCGTGACAGAACGCGCTCCACTGGCCGAACGCACCCCACTAACAGAACGCGCCGCTCCAGTTCGGCCAAGGGCTCGGCCGGTACCGGTAGCGGCGCGGGTGCGGGTCGGGCGACGGGTTCCGCCGGAGGTCGAGGGCGCGACCTCGACCTGGTTGGGCGGTTCGGCTGGGGGCCGGGCGCCCTGGGGAGGTCGGTCGGTCGTGCGGCTGGTCCGTCGAGTTGTATTTGTCGAGGGGTTTCGATCTTTCGTCACAGGCTGCTCCGACGACCGCACACCCCGGCGGTCGCCCCTCGTCGCGGCCGATGGCCCGTACCGGGTGCCGCGTCTGGCGCCGGACCGCGTCCGCCCAGCGGCGACGCGTACGGAGCCGGACAACCGACACCTCCGGAGCTGGGTGGGGCCCCGAATCGATCGGGCCTCGGGTAGCGGGAAGCCCCCGGCTACACCGCTAGACGCTAACCGGCGGGCGCCAGCGCGACCAGTGCGTCACCGGTGGGCTCGTCTCACGTGCTGGACACCGACGCGCGGCGCTCGGCGTTGTGTCGGCTTTCCGACCTCGCCGACACGCCAGCACCGGTGACGGGTGGCCCGGTGGTGACGTCGACCGTCGCTACCGGGTCCGGCCGAGCGGGGAGCGGCCGCACGCGGGCGCCATCCGCGTGCCCCTGTCGGTATCCCAATCGGAAGCCCGTACGGTAGCCCACCTCGGCGTGCACGCGCCCCGCCGCATAACCGGAGCCGAGCAGCAGCAGGACAAGGGCCAGCACCAGGGCATCATTCACATCGACACCAACGCCCGGCCAACACCCCCAGTTACTCCCCCAGCGCCGTCATACGGGCCTCGGGTGGAGGCGACGGAGGAAGCGCAAGCCCTCACAGGAGCCGGGCTCGCCCGAGCGCAAGCGAGGGCAATCGGGCAGAGCGAGGGCCAGTATTACTGTCCGAAGCGGCGTTGGCGGTCGGCGTAGCTGCGCAGGGCGCGGAGGAAGTCGACCTTGCGGAAGCCGGGCCAGTTGACGTCGCAGAAGTAGAACTCCGAGTGGGCGCTCTGCCAGAGCAGGAAGTCCGACAGGCGCTGCTCCCCGCTGGTCCGGATCACCAGGTCGGGATCGGGCTGGCCGGCCGTGTAGAGATGCTCGGCGATGTGATCGACGTCGAGCACCTCGGCCAGCTCCTCCAACGTGCCCCCGTTGCGCGCGTGCTCGTAGAGCAGCGCCCGCACGGCTTCGGTGATCTCCTGCCGGCCCCCGTAGCCAATCGCCAGGTTCACCAGGGCGCCGCCGGTGCGATCCCGGGTGCGCTCCTGGGCGGTCTTGAGCGCGATCGCGTGGTGGGCCGGCAGCACGTCCAGCGTCCCCACGATGTTCAGCCGCCAGGGGTTACCCTCCTCGGCCAGCTCGGCGGCCAGGTCCTCGATGATCTGCAACAGCGGATCGAGCTCGGACGGAGGTCGGCCCAGGTTCCTGGTCGCGAGCAGGTAGAGGGTGACGTGCTCGACGCCGACCTCGTCGCACCAGGTGAGCAGGTTCTTGACGTTCCGGGCGCCCACGCGGTGGCCGTCGTTCGGGTCGACGTAGCCCATGTCCCGGGCCCAGCGCCGGTTGCCGTCGCACATCACGCCGACGTGCCGGGGCATCGGCTTGCCGACCATCGCGTTTCGCAGACGGTGCTCGTAGAGGCGGTACAGCAGCTTCCGCACCCGCCGCCGGGGCCCGCCATGCCGTAACCGTCGCGCGGCCCGGGCAAGACGCTGCTGGACGGTACGACGCCACGGCGCGAGACGCTGGAGGAACACATGGCTGGCTGGCGAAGTCCCGGAATTCACCCTGCGTAGCCTAGCCCGCGTCCACGAACCGGGTAGTGTCGGCTTAACGGCTGACACTCATTACGGTGAGTAACGACCCGGTATCAACCTTACGGGCTCGTACCAACCGTACGAGCTGGTACCAGCCGTCGGCGCTCACAGCAACCTCACGAGCTGGTACCAACCCCAACGACCGTGCCGCGTCACGCCGACGCGTGCGTCACGGCTCCATCCCCAGGCGGGCCTTGAGCGAGTCGAGCTCAGCCCACAGCACCGCCGGGAGCCGGTCGCCGAACTTCGCGAACCACTCCGTGATGGCCGGAATCTCCGCCCGCCACTCGTCGACGTCGACCCGCAGCACCGCCTCCAAGTCCTCCGGCGAAATGTCGAGGCCCGTGGTGTCCAGGGCCTGGGGCGTGGGCACGTGCCCGATGGGGGTCTCCACCGCCCCGGCCGTACCCTCGAGCCGCTGCACGATCCACTTCAGCACGCGGCTGTTCTCCCCGTAGCCGGGCCACAGGAAACGGCCGTCCTCGCCCCGCCGGAACCAGTTCACGTAGAAGATTCGCGGCAGCAGCGCGCCGTCGCGGGCGCTCTTGCCCATTTCAATCCAATGGTTGAAATAGTCACCCGCGTTGTACCCGATGAACGGCAGCATGGCCATCGGGTCGCGCCGGACCACGCCCACCTGGCCGACGGCCGCCGCGGTCGTCTCCGAGGAGAGCGTCGCTCCCATGTAGACACCGTGCACCCAGTCGCGCGCCTCGGTCACCAACGGGATCGTGGTGCGGCGGCGGCCCCCGAAGAGGATCGCCGAGATCGGCACCCCGTGCGGGTCGTCGTACTCCGGCGCGAGGATCGGGCACTGCTTGATCGGCGTGCAGAACCGCGAGTTCGGGTGGCTGGACAGCTCACCGGACTCCGGCGTCCAGTCCTTCCCGTGCCAGTCGGTCAGGTGCGCCGGCGGGTCGCCCATGCCCTCCCACCACACGTCACCGTCGTCGGTAAGCCCAACGTTGGTAAATATGGAGTTACCGCGCTCGAGCGTGCGCATGGCGTTGGGGTTGGTCTTCCAGTCGGTACCGGGCGCCACGCCGAACAGGCCGTACTCGGGGTTGCTCGCGTAGAGCCGTCCGTCCGGGCCGAACCGCATCCAGGCGATGTCGTCGCCGAGCGTCTCCACCTTCCAGCCGGGAATCGTCGGCTCCAGCATGGCCAGGTTCGTCTTGCCGCAGGCGGACGGGAACGCGGCCGCGATGTAGTACACCTTCTGGGCCGGTGAGGTGAGCTTGAGGATCAGCATGTGCTCGGCGAGCCAGCCCTCGTCCCGGCCGATCACGCTCGCGATCCGCAGGGAGTAGCACTTCTTGCCGAGCAGCGAGTTGCCGCCGTACCCCGAGCCGTACGACCAGATCTCCCGCGTCTCGGGGAAGTGCGAGATGTACTTGGTCTGGTTGCACGGCCAGACCACGTCGGGCTGCCCGGGCTCCAGCGGCATCCCCACCGAATGCAGGGCGGGCACGAACGGGGCATCCGTGCCCATCGCCTCGAGCACGGTCGTGCCCATGCGGGTCATGATGTGCATCGACAGCACGACGTACGCGCTGTCGGTGATCTGCACGCCGAACATCGGCTTCTCGGCCTGCAGCGACCCCATGCAGAACGGGATGATGTACATCGTCCGGCCCCGCATGCAGCCCCGGTAGAGCTCGGTCATCACCGCCTTCATCTCCGACGGGGCCATCCAGTTGTTGGTCGGGCCGGCGTCCTCCGGGTCGACGGAGCAGATGAAGGTGCGCTCCTCGACCCGGGCCACGTCGGTGGGGTCGGTGCGCGCCCAGAACGAGTTGGGGCGCTTCTCGGGATTCAGCCGGACGAGGGCGCCCTTCTCGACCAGCTCCGCAGCGAGCCGGTCCCACTCCTCGCGGGACCCGGTACACCACATGATCTGGTCGGGCGTGGTCAGCTCGGCGACCTCGTTCACCCATTCGAGGAGCCGCTCGTGGCGAGTAGGGGCGGTACCACCGGCGGCCGTGCCACCAACCGACGCAGTCATGAGAAACTCCTCGGGGTCGACGTTGACCAGGTCAATAATTTTCACGGTAGGCCGAGACAGCGCACCTGGGGAATGTCGTTGCCTGTGAGGTTGTGCATCGGCCTTGTGAAACGCTGCACACACCGGGGCCACCGGGGCCGTCGCGCCCACGCCCCACACCGGGTCAGAAGCCCAGGTCACGGGGCTCACTCGTGCCCGACCTGTAACAGGATCTTGCTCGAACCTGAACCGATCCGACCGACGCCGCTCAGGAGGTGCGCGTAACGTAGGGCGGGTGCCGGAGAGGTATAGCGGGATCAGAGGACGGTGGCCGATGGCTGGCAGCGAGTCTCGCTCTCGATCAGCAACGCAGGCGCGCCCATCCCGACGCGTGCCTCTCGCCCCGGCAGCGGCCTCCCTACGGCATGGGGTCGCCCGGGGCACGCGGTCGTTCCTGGACCGCCTGGGCGAGCTGAAGGGCGTGCTGCTGAGCCGGGTGCCTCAGCGGTTCCACGCGATCACCGATGAGGTGGCGAAGTTCGGCGCGATCGGGCTGATCAACCTCGGCGTGAACTTCGCCGTCTTCAACGCCCTGCTGTTGATCGTGGCGGGCAGCGAGGTCAAGGCGAAGGCGGCGGCCACGGTGGTGGCGGTCACGAGCGCCTACTTCCTCAACCGGTACTGGACGTACCGGCACCGGCCGAAGACGACCCTGCGGCGGGAGTACTCGCTGTTCTTCTTCTTCAACGCCATCGGTCTGTTGATCGAGACCGGGATCGTGGCGCTGGCCAAGTACGGCTTCGACCAGACCAGCTGGCTGGTGCTCAACATCTGCACCTTCGTCGGCATCGCGCTCGGCACGATCTTCCGGTTCTGGGCGTACCGCACCCACGTCTTCAAGCCGGCAAGCTCGGACCAGGCCACGCCGGACCAGGCCGCGCCCTCGGTGGCGACACCGCCGGTGCTCGCCAGCGGCGTCCCGACCGAACTGCCGCGCGTCGCGGAGCTGGACCCGCTGCGCGTCGAGGCGGCCAGTGATCTGGCGGCGGACGCCGAAACCGGTGATCGGGTGACCGGTGATCGGGTGATGGTCGGTGGGGTGGAGCCGACGCGGGCCGAGGCCGCCGACACGGCCGACGACGAGGCGCTGGTGGCTGACGAGGCGCTGGTGGCTGACGAGGCCACGACCCACGACGAGGCTCTGGCCGACGAGCTGGTCGCGATCGAACTCGACCGGATGCTTCACGAGGACGCACCGGTCCGGCGCTAGCCACCGGGCGCCAGCCCCGGAGGGCCTGGCCAAGGTCGTGTGATCGGGTCACGGCCTTGGCCAGGATCGCGGATGGGTCTGGATGCAAACCGGTCGCGGACAGATCTAGAGGGTGCCGCCGGCCTCGCGATGCTCCTTGAGCGCGGCCCGCAACTCCTCCTCGTCGAGATGGTGCCGGTCCAGGTCCTCGGCCACCAGCTCCTTGAGCGTGTTGCCCACGCGGATCACGTTCGGAATCCGATACAGCTCCGACCGACCGTGCGCCTCACCCGCGGACTCCACGATCAGCGTGCCGCAGCGCAGGATCCGGTCCAGGAGCCCCTGGGTTGTCCGTACGTCGTTGACCTTGTTGAGCGGGATGCCCCGCTCCTCCCGGCGCAACACGCCGGTGCGAAGCAGCACCTGCTTGGTGGTGAACACGTAGTGGGTGCTGCGCCAGACGATGTACGGCGTCAGCGACAGCCAGATGAACAGGATCAGGGCGACGGCCGCGATGATGTAGAACAGGACATTGATATGCACCAGGAACGCGGCCGCCGCGGTGCCCCCGACCGTGATGACCGCCATGACGGCTGGCCAGAACACGACGATCCAGTGCGGGTGCAGGTGCAGCCTCACCTCTTCGCCTTGCGACAGAGACTCTTCAGGGAAAGCCACGCCCAACCTCCTCGGGATGTGATCGCGTTGCTCCCGGCTAGGCAGGCCGTCACCGGAGCGGCACGCTGGTGGTCGGCGTCGAATCTAGTGTGTTCCGGCCAGGGGCGCGTCGGCTGAAACGCCGGTATCCGCACGGTCGGTCAGTGCATCCGGACTCCCCGTCATCCGGACGCCCTGTGCTCCCCGACGCCCAGCGCCGTTAGACGCTCACTGCTCCCGAACGCTCACTGCTCCCGAACGCTCACTGCCTCCGGACGCTCACTGCCTCCGGACATGGTGCACGTCCCCCGCAGCCAGCCGGTGCTCGCCGTTCGCCGCGCGCACCACGAGGCACCCATCCAGGTCGACGTCGATGGCTGTCCCGCGCAACGCGCCTCCGGCCGGCAACGTGACGGTGACCTCCTGGCCCAGCGTTCGGCACTGTGCCCGGTACGCCGCGGCCAACCCCGACCGGTCAGGATCACCGGCGGCCTCGCGCCACCGGCGATACCACGCGGCCAGGCCCCGCAGCACCGCGATCGCGAACTGCTCGCGGTCGCACCGGGCCCCGGCCAGGGCGAGCGAGGTCGCCGGGTAGGCCACCGGATCCGTCGGGGCGGGCAGCTCATCGCGGTGCTGGTGAACGTTTATGCCTATACCAATAGCGATGGCGTCCGGGCCTGCCGCCTCCGCGAGGATTCCGCCGCACTTGCCCCACCCATCGTC
>JADGGF010000187.1 GCA_019690055.1 Micromonosporaceae bacterium | reverse complement strand
CACTTCCGGCGACGCTTGCGGAGCGGAAGCAGAAGGCACTTCCGGCGACGCTTGCGGAGCGGAAGCAGAAGGCACTTCCGGCGACGCTTGCGGAGCGGAAGCAGAAGGCACTTCCGGCGACGCTTGCGGAGCGGAAGCAGAAGACACCTCCGCCGGGCATTCGGGACCGCCGACGCGGTGCACCTTTGACACCGGCAGGGTGCCGCGGACCGCCCGCTCGACGGCCGTGCCCGACCCCGGCTCGTCCGTGTAGTAGACGGCGACCGTGCTGGTCGGCAGATCCGGCTGCCACTCGGTGCGGTAATGCTCCCGGTCGGAGTCCATGATCATCCCGATCATCACGCTGCCGGCCACCGCCGCCATCACGGCGGATATCGCGGGGGCGGCCGCCGCCCGGTTGCGGCCGGTGTCGCGCAGGGCGATGCGGGGCGCGAGCGGCAGCACTCGGCCGGCGCGGGCGATCAGGCCGACCAGCGCCGGGGTGCAGACCACCAGTCCGAGCTCGGCCAGCACGATCCCGGCGACCAGGATGCTGGCGTTGACCGATGCGGCGCCGACACCCATGATGGCGGCGCCGAGGCCGACCATCGCCGTCCCGACGGCGATCCAGCGTTTCCGGGAGCGCGTGACCCCCCGCCGGGCGGCCAGGGCGGCGACCACGTCCTGCCGGGCGGTGACGAAGGCGGGCACCATCGCGGCGAGCAGCCCGGTGACCACGGCGAGCCCGGCGATGGCCGCGAGCGCCTCGGGGAAGACCCGGTACCCGCCGGCCCGGGCGTGCAGCAGCAGCTCCTCGACCACCGGCCGGGCCGTGAAGGCGGCCGCGACGCCCAGCCCGATGCCGGTACCGGCGCCGAGCGCGCCCAGCACGACACCGTCGGCGAGCACGATGCGCCGTACGTGGGCGGGCGTGCCGCCGTTGGCGGCGACCAGCGCGAGCTGACGCTGGCGGCGCCGGGCGCCGACCGCGAAGGCGGGGCCGGCCAGCAGCACGACCTCGAGCAGGGCCAGGCCGGCGATGAGCACACCCGCCGCGAGCTCTTCGGTGACGGCGAACCCGTCGCTCGGCCAGTATTGCCGGAACGGCACCGCCTCGTCCGGCGGCGGGTCGAGCAGGACCGCGCGCGACGCGACGACCATGCCCTGCTGGTTGAGCTCGAGCACCCGATCCCAGCTGATCGGCTCCGGAGTGTCGACGAGCCAGGAGCTCTCGCCGGCCATGAACCACTCGTCCGTCGCCGTGTCGTCGGGGGCGAAGAGCAGCATCCGGTCCAGCCGCCACGGGAACTCGACCTGACCGACCACGGTGAAGTCCCGGGTGCTCTGTCCGACGTAGACGGTGACCGTACCGCCGAGGGAGGCATCGAGCCAGGTCATCGCCTGCTCGGTGAGCGCCACCTCGGTGGTGGTCGCCGGCGCCCGCCCGTCCAGAACCTCCACGTAGCCGCGGGTGAGCGGACTGGCCGCGTCCACCATCACCGCGTCGGACTGGCCCAGGCCGACCGGGGTCTTGACGGACACGGAGCCCTGCCGCAGCGGCAGCACCGTGCTGTCCGGCAGCGTCGCCCGCAGGTCCGCGTCGGTGCCGGGGACGGCGGTCTCGTCGGACCGGCCCGGATCGGGCTCCGGGACGAACGTGTTGGTCGTCCAGCCGTCGTCCGGGTCCGGCACCTGCAGCACCGGTTCGCGCGACGGCCACTGGATCAGCGCGTCGGCGGTGCCCATGGTCCGGTCCGCGCGCTCGGCCGCCGCGAGCGTCGCCATATCGTAGGTGGCGGCGGCGAAGCTCAACACCAGCGCGGGCAGCCCGATCATCGCGACCACCAGCGCGGAGCGGCCCTTGGCCCGGAGCGCCTCCCGGGCCGCGATGCGCAGCGCGACGCGCCAGCTTGCGACGACGTTCATTCGGGTGCCCCTGGGGAGAACGGACCCGCACCGGTCACGCCGGGTCCTTCGCGACGAGCAGACTCTCCACTTCGGGCAGTGGGCCGGATGTGTCCACGATGGACCCGTCCCGGAGGAAGATCACGCGGTCGGCCCAGGCGGCGTGGCGCGCCTCGTGGGTGACCAGCACCCCGGCCGCTCCCGCGTCGACCCGGGACCGCATGAGCTTGAGCACCGCCTCACCGGTCTGAGAGTCCAGGGCGCCGGTGGGCTCGTCGGCCAGGATCAGCCGGCGGTCGCCGACCAGGGCCCGGGCGATCGCGACCCGCTGCTGCTGCCCGCCGGACATCTCGTCGGGGAAGCGGTGGGCGAGGTGGCCCAGCCCGACCTCGTCGAGCGCGGCCAGGGCGGTGGCCCGGACCTGCCGCAGCCGTACGCCGTCCAGCTCCAGCGGTAGGCCGACGTTCTCGGCGGCGGTCAGGCTCGGCAGCAGGTTCAGGTCCTGGAAGACGTAGCCCACGCGACGGCGCCGCACAGCGGCGAGCTCGCGGCGGTTCAGCGTGCCCAGCACGACGCCCTCGACCACCACGTCACCGCTGGTCGGTGCGTCGAGCCCGCCGGCGAGGTTGAGCAATGTGGACTTTCCCGAGCCCGACGGCCCCATGATGGCCACCAGCTCGCCCGCCCGCACCTGCAGCGACACCCCCCGCAGGGCGTGCACCGCGACCTCGCCCTTGCCGTGGATGCGGGTCACGTCACGCAGCTCCAGCACGATGTCGGTCATCGGGTCCCCCGGGTGGTCTCGGTGGTTTCGTCTACTGTGGACTCTTCGGTCGGGTACTCCGTCATCGACGGTGGACGGTGGGGTGCGCCGGGCTCGCTCGCGGGCTGGTTGAGCGCTCTCGGGTCCGCGGCGAAGCGGGCCAGGCTGGCCTCGCAGTGGTCGAGCCAGCGCACCTCGGCCTCGGCCTGGAAGACCATCGACTCGAGGACGAGTCGCCAGGCGAGGTCCTCGCGACCGCCCGGATCGCTGCTCTTGAGGCGGGTGAGCTCCTGCAGCGTCCGCATCGTCGCGGTGCGCTGGGTCTGTACCACGGCCCGGACGTCCACCCCGGGCGTGGTCAGCGCCAGGGCCAGCTTGATGGCGAGCTCGTCGCGGGGCCGGTCGCCCCGCTCGATCGGGCTGGCGAACCACAGCGCGAGCTCGGCGCGCCCCGCGGGCGTGATCTCGTACGGCCGCTGCCCCCCGTCGCTTTCCGGCAGCGCCCGTACCAGCCCGTCGCGCTCGAGCCGGGCCAGGGTGGTGTAGACCTGCCCGATGTTCAACGGCCAGGTCCCACCCGTGGTCCGCTCGAACTCGGCCCGCAGCTGGTAGCCGTAGCGGGGACCCCGCTCCAGCAATGCCAGCAACCCGTGTCGCACGCTCATAGCTACGCAGTATGCATACCTCGTATGTACCACGCAACCGGAGCGGGTCGGTGTCCAGCGGGTCCCCGACCCGACCAATCGCGCCAGCGAGGTCATCCGGCTCGACCGGCCCGGATTCTCGATGGGCCGCGACGCTCGACCGGCCCTGAACCGTGTCCCGTCGCGGGGCTGGGGCAGGATATTCGTGTGACGCGATGGGAGTACGCGCGGCTGGAGTACCGCGCCACGGGATCGTTCGGCGCCGATCAGCACGTGGACTGGCGCGCCACCTTCCACCACCCTGACGGGCCGCAGGACTGGGGCGTCGATGAGCGCTTCGACGACCTGCGTCACCTCAACCGGGCCGGGGTCGACGGCTGGCAGGCGTACGACCGGCACGCCCGCCTGATCGGTCAGCCCCAACGGCTCAACGCGGTGACGTACTCGCTGCGTCGGCCCATCGACTGAAAGATCACCACCGATCCGCCTGGTCCCAGGGACCGGGCGGATCGTGGGGGTTTGTCCCAGGGAAACCCCTTGTCACGGTTGCGTGAGGCGACGGTCACCGGTAGTCATCAATTTATGGTTCCAGCGGCGCGAGGGAGCACCGCAGCCGGCTTGCGAGCGAGGAGTGGACCGAGCGCGCCGCTGGAGACATTGATGTCTGGCCGCATTGGTATGCGCACATTCGTGCCGTGCCCGCGGCCCATCCGGCCTGTCACCGTGAGGGGGTGGCCTCGTTGTCCCATCGGACATATCCCGGGTCCGGCCACGAGCCGGGTCCATCGCACCACCACGCAACTCCGCGCAGCTTGCCGGAGCGGAATCGGCGAGTGACGTCCGCCGAACAGCCCGGCCGGGCGAGACATCGTTCCCGCCGGCGGCTGATCGGGACGGTGGCCGCGGTGGCGTCGCTGCCGCTGGCGCTGCTCGTGCCGTCGCCCGCCGCGGCCGCCCGGGTCGAGACCACCGCGACCCCGGCGATCGACACCGTCGAGCTGGACACCACGCTGCCGCTGACCTTCAACGGCGAGCCGGTCGTGGTCCCGAAGTCCTACCAGCCGGCGGCCGCCGCCCGCGCCCGGGCGGCCGCCGCGTCTACCCCGCCCGTGGGTACGCAGCGCACCCTGCTCGCGCTCCGGCAGGTCGGCGGGAGCCTGTCCCTGCTGCTCAAGACGTACACGCTGCGCGGGGTGGGCGAGAAGATCGAGGTATGGGTGGCGAACAACCTCGCCTTCCCCGCCGGCGACTGCCGTAACAATGTGCCGGGCTCGATCGAAGTGACCGACGAGCAGGTGCAGAGCCTGATCACCGAGTTCGACTCGAACATGTACCCGAAGGAGACCGCGGCCTTCAGCACCCCGCCGGACCGGGACGGCAGCAACGAGTTGTTCTCTGACATCTTCGGCATCCCACTCGACTTCACCGGCGACGGCGACAAGACGATGGCCCTGGTCGACAACGTCCAGGACGACAACTACTTCGACCTGCCAAACTCGCCGACGTACATCGCGGGCTTCCACTTCAGCACCTTCGACGAGTTGATGGACCGCAATGTCATGACCATCGACTCGTTTGACTGGCTGCACCGCACCGGGGCCAACCCGCCGAACAACCCGACCGACGACGTGTGCACGAGCCGCCCGGCTCGCCCGCGCCTGTACGAGGGCACGTTCGCGCACGAGTGGCAGCACCTGCTGCACTACTACACCGACCCGGGCGAGACCACCTGGCTCAACGAAGGCCTGTCCGACTTCGCCCAGACCGTGGTCGGGTACGTCGACGCCCGACTGACCATTGAGCAGATCGGCAACGACAGCCACATCAACTGCTACCAGGGCTGGGGCATCGTGCAGACCCCGGGTAACCCCAACCCGCGCGACTGCAACGGGGCCCAGAACTCGCTCAACCTTTGGGATGAGGGCCCGGCCGCGGGTGTGCTCGCCGACTACGGCCACGCCTACCAGCTGATGCTCTACCTGTATGACCACTTCGGTCAGGACATCCTCACCCGGCTGCACACCGACGGAGAGCGGCAGGGCATCGCCAGCCTGGACGCCGCGCTCGACGCGGAGGGCGCTGACCTCTACGCCGTCCTCCACGACTTCCAGGCATCGACGCTGCTCGACCGGATCCTCGACACCCGGTTCGGCATCGTCCTCGGTGAGCAGAAGGGGAAGGTCACCTCGGCGAGCGTCAACTCGCTGGTCAACCTCGACAACCCGCGCAGCTACGAGCAGCCCGGTGCCGCCCCCAACGGCGCGGACTACGTGCTGCTGCGCAAGGCCGACGGCACGCCGCTGAAGGGCAAGGACCTGCGGTCGCTGAAGTTCCAGGGCGCCACCGCGCTACCCTCGCTGCCGCTGGCGTGGACGGTGGTCGACGACGACCCCGACCGGCCCGGCAACCCGGTCCTGTGGTCGGGCGACGGCCCGTTCGTCGACGCGTTCGCGATCACGCAGGTCACCGTGCCGGCGAGTGACCCGACCCTGCGGTTCCTGGCGAAGTACGGCGCCGAGCAGGACTTCGACTACTGGTTCGTCTACGTCTCCACCGACGGCGGTCAGACGTACACGAACGTCACCGACACGGCGGTGAACAACCCGCGGGTGTCGGACAGCTCGATCGGCTTCGGCCCCGGCATCAGCGGCACCACCAACGGGTTCGAGCCGCACGAGTTCAACCTGTCGGCGTACGCCGGACAGGACGTGCTGATCGGCCTGCGGTACGTGAGCGACCCGTTGGTGTTCGAGGGCGGCCTGCTGGTCGACGACATCACGGTCGGCGGCACGTTGGTCAGCGACGGGTCGAGCCTGGCGCCGTTCAAGTCGCCGTCGCAGATCCGGCCCACGCCGGTGCACAACTTCAACGTGCAGGTGTGGGGCATCGACCGCAATCACCACATTGCGGTCCAGGTCGCGGATGTCAACAACAAGCACTCGTTCAGCCTCGGCCTGCTGGAGACGGTCGTCCTGGCCCTCTTCCCGGAGGTCGTGGTGATCGTCGCCTATGACGAGCCGACCGAGCAGGTGAGCCAGTACGCGCCGTACACCCTGACCGCCAACGGCGTGGTCCAGGGCGGGGGCGGCGGAGCCGCCTAACTTGGCACGGCGGCGGAGCCGCTTGACCGGCCGGGCGGCGGACCGGAACGCCACATGTGGCATGCCGTGACGAGGTGAGCAGGTCGTACGGCCCGGGCATGAGGCCGTACGACCTGCTTGCCACCAGGGGGGCATGGCGTCGTACAGTGCGGCGAATGAGTGCCGAGATCAGCGCGACGGTCGACCCTGGCGAGGTCGGCCTCGACCCCCGTCAACTCGCCCGCGTTGACGCCCACTTCGCCCGGTACGTGGACAGCGGCAAGCTGCCCGGCTGGCACCTCGTCATCACCCGGGGCGGCCAGGTGGCCCACTCGTCCGTCTACGGCCTGCGCGACGTGGAGAGCAAAGCTCCGGTGACGCCGGACACGCTGTGGCGCATCTACTCGATGACCAAGCCCATCACCTCGGTCGCCGCGATGATGCTGTGGGAGGAGGGCGCCTTCGAGCTCACCGACGAGATCAGCCGGTGGCTGCCCGAGTTCGCCAACCCCCGCGTCTACGACAAGGGATCGACGCTCAAGCCCTACACGGTGCCGGCCACGGAGCCGATCCGGGTCTGGCACCTGCTCACCCACACCAGCGGCCTGACGTACGGCTTCATGCAGACCTCGGTCGTCGACGCGCTGTACCGGGCCGCGGGCTACGACCTGCTGCCGCCGCCCGGCGTCGACCTCGCCGAGGCGTGCCAGGCGTGGGCGAACCTGCCGCTGCTGTTCCAGCCCGGGACCCGGTGGGGCTACTCGGTCGCCACCGACGTGCTGGGTCGGCTCATCGAGGTGGTCTCGGGCCAGCGGCTGGACCGGTTCATCGCCGAGCGGGTCCTCGAGCCGCTGGGCATGACGGACACCCGGTGGTGGGTCAGCGGCGACGACGTCGACCGGCTCGCCGCGCTCTACATCCCGGGCCCCACCGGTGGCCTGACCCGCTACGACCTGCTCGGCGACGAGGCGCTGCGCGAGCCGACCCTGCTGGCGGGCGGGGCCGGCCTGGTCAGCACGGCCGCCGACTACCACCGGTTCACCCAGATGCTGCTGCGCGAGGGGGCGTACGACCCGCCCACCATCGGCGCGGACGCGCCGGCCGGCGGGCATCGCCTGCTAGGCAGCCGGACCGTGCGGTACATGACCCGCAACCACCTGCCCGGCGGCCAGGACCTGCAGGACCTGTCGACCGGTGGCTTTGCCGAGACCAACTTCGAGGGCGTCGGCTTCGGGTTGGGCTTCGCGGTGCTGCGCGACCCCGTGCCCTCGAAGACAGTGGGCTCGCCGGGCCTGTACTTCTGGGGCGGGGTGGCGAGCACGACGTTCTGGGTCGACCCCGCCGAGGAGCTGACGGTGCTGTTCTTCACCCAGCTCATGCCGTCCAGCACCTACCCGATTCGTCCCCAACTGCGCCAACTGATCTACCCCGCCCTCATCGGGTAGCGGCTGAACGACGGTTTGGTTACCCGCTAGTTGCCACGGCGGTCGCCCGGCGCTTAGATGTCACGGTGCAGGCTGGCCGAATGTCTGGTTTCCCGGTGCCTAAAGGGATTAGGCGCAGTGCCCTAAGGGATTAGGGCACTGAGGCAGTAATCGGCACGGTCCACAAGGGACCAGACGCGGGCCTGACGGGACGAGGCAATGGTGAGGGGGTTCCGGTGAGCGACGCCTGGCGGGGGTACGGACCGGACCCGGGTGGGC
>JADGGF010000186.1 GCA_019690055.1 Micromonosporaceae bacterium | reverse complement strand
GCGGTAGGAGAAGGCGGGCCCGCCCCACTGGTAGGCCAGCACCCAGATGTTCTTCGGCGCGAAGTAGAACAGCGTGGGCGCGACCGCGGCGAACGGCATCGGGTTCTGGGTGGCCGACGCCATCTGGGACCAGTCGCTGAACAGGTTGAAGTTCATCGATCCCCACGTCGTGCCGGTGTCGTGCGTGGTCGCGTAGACCAGATGCTGGCCGTTGTAGCGAGCGTGGGTGAAGTCCTTTAGGGACACCCACCCCGGGCGCGGGGTGGCCAGCGGACCCGTCGAGGTCCATCGGAACGTCGATGGGAGAGTGCACGACCCGCCGGTCGAGTTGTTCACGAACGACGCGTCATCGATGTAGAAGTTGCCGGTGCCATCGACCGTCTCAACGTAGAACGTGGCGGACGTCAGCGTCCCCGACCAGGACACGTTCGTGGTGCCGGTCAGTTGCGTCCAGCCGGACGAGTTCACTGTGCCTTGGGCCAGGGTTATGTAGTTCGTCGAGCCACCGGCGATGACCTGGAGCGTGACCTTGCCGGTCGCCGTTCCGCTCTGCATCCGCATCCATACGCTCGTCGTGTAGCTGCTGTTGTTCGTCAACACGGATGTCACGTTCTGGGCGGTTCCGTTCCACGACGCCGTACGGCCGGTACGCAACAGTGACCGTGTACCGCCGTGGACCACGCTCGTGTTCGAGGACAGCGTTCCCGCGCCAAAGACGAACCAACCGCTCGTGCCACCCTCCATGTCGGCATTCGTCAGTAGGTTCCCGCTCGCCGCAGCGACGGGAGCAGCCGGAGCGGATACTGCTACCGCCGACGCCAGTGTCACGACGACGGCGAGGCCCAACGAACCGAGTTTACTGGATTTTCTTCGAATCATTCCGATTCTCCGATCAAAATGGGACGGAATATACGTGGGGTTTGGGCCAGGCGGGCGCGCCAGAGTCACCGTGCCTCGGGGCCCGCGCTCGGGCGCGATGAACGCTGGCTCTCGGGCAGCGGTGTCCCGGCCGTCAGGTCCCCTGGTGGAGACGTTGACCGGTGCTTGTTAGCGCTAACATACGTGTGGTGCAACGGTAGTGCACAAGAGCGGGATCTGTCAATACCTTGACAGTGCCACGATCGTGGCTCAGGCAGTCGTGGCGGGTCCTGGCCCGCCCGGCATCGAGGCTGTGGCCTCCGGCTGGGCCCGGCGGTTGCCTACGATGGTGAGAATGCGTACCTGGGGCACCGTGTCGTCATGACATCGACGACGCTGTTGCGGGAGCGCCTGCGTCGGGCCGGGATTCATAATGTCGTCACCGTGGCGCCGGCGACGGGCGGACTCGCGGCCCTCGCTGGCACAGCCACCCGCGTGGGCGCGCCACCGGTGTTCGTCAAGGCGTTCGCCGATCCGCCGGCGGACGACGTCTTCATCGCCGAAGCCGACGGGCTGGTCGCCCTGCGTGAGCTCGGCGGCGTGACGACCCCCGACGTCATCCTGGCGAACCAGGAACTGATCGTGTTGTCCACGCTGTCATCGAGGCCGCGCAACGAGACCTTCTGGGAGCAGTTCGCGCACGCGCTCGCGCGTCTGCACACCACCACGACCCACCCTCGGTTCGGATGGCACCGCGACAACTGGTTGGGCCGCCGGCCTCAGCGCAACAGCTGGAGCGACGACGGCTTTGCCTTCTTCGCCGAGAACCGGCTGCTGCGGTGGCTGGGCGAGCCTCGCGTCGACGCGGCGCTCGATGCGGGAGATCGGGCGGCGCTGGAGCGGCTGTGCCACCGGTTGCCCGAACTGCTGCCGGACCGACCGGCCTGCCTGACTCACGGCGACCTGTGGGCACAGAACGTCATGGCCACTGCGGACGGAGAGCCCGCACTGATTGACCCGGCCGTGTCCTACATGTGGGCCGACGTCGACCTCGCCCATCTGTGGTCGACCTCGCCCCCGCCGGAGGCGCGGCGGTTCTTCGACGTCTACGCGGAGTTGACCGGACTCGATCGTCACTGGCAGGACCGCATGCCCATCATCCAGTTGCGGCAGCATCTCGCCGTGATCGCCCAGTTCGACGACGACTGGGGTGCGGCCGACCAGGTGCGGGCCACCCTCGCCCCGTTCCGAACGCGTACCTGACCGGGACCAGCGTCACGCCGGCCGATCCGCGGGTCTCGATCGTGATCGGGCTGGTGATCCAGGCGGAGCCCCACGGGCGGGCCGATTAGGGGCGGCCGCCTTTGGTCGGCCGCAGCGACTGGCGCGTGCGGGCGATGCGTCGGTGATAGCGGGCCATCTTGTCGCGGCTGCCGCAGGTGGCCATGCTGCACCACCGGCGGGTGCCATTGCGGCTCGTGTCGAGAAACAGCCAGCCGCACCCCGGGCACTCACCGATACGGTCCAGGTCGGCACCGGTCAGCAATTCACCCGCGCTCCGGCCGATCGGCCACAGCGGATCGATCGGGCGGGGCCATTGCAGCACGTACCCGGAATCGGCAGCCGTGAGCACCGATCGGGCCATGGCTTGGGCGTAGGCATCGCTGACGGCGGCGAGGTCAGCCCGGCCGGGACGCCGGCCGGCCGCCACGGCTGAGAACGTCGCGTAGATGGCGTCCCGCAGCGCCCAGGCCCGATCGATCGGAGTCAGCGCGCCGTGGGCCGGGTCGGCCAGCGCGCCGACGTGCACCGCCCAGCGCAGCAGGTCGCGTTCGGAGGTGAGGTAATCGTGCACCGGGTTGATGCGTGAGTTGACCGTGTTGGCGAAGTCCAGGCAGAGCGCGTTACCCACGAGCTCGAGGGTGTCCAACGTTCGTTCGGCCATGTTACCAGTCTAGGGCACTTGACCGGTCGTACGATCACCCTCTATGTTTACTGGTCATGTCAATTACAGCGGTAAAACCGCCGAAGCTCGGCCGGGACTTCGGCGCCTTGTGGTCGGCCAGCGCAACGGCGAATCTCGGCGATGCCCTGTACTTGCTCGCCCTGCCATTGCTGGCGCTGCGGCTGCACGCGTCGCCCGGCGAGGTCGCCGCCGTCACCGTGCTGCTGACGCTGGCCTGGCCGGTGCTCGGTCTGCCGGCTGGACTGCTCGCCGACCGGCTGGACCGGCGCCGTCTCGTGGTAGCCGTGAACGTCGGCCGGGTCGGCGTGCTCGGCGCCTTGACCCTCGGGGCCGCTACCGGGTCGGTCAGCCTCGCCTGGGTCTACGCGGCCGCGTTCCTGCTCGGGCTGGGTGAGACCATTGTGGACTCTTCGCTGGCCGCGCTGATCCCGTCGACCGTGCGCGACCAGCAACTGCTCGGACGGGCGAACGCTCGCCTCGAGCTCGCGATCAACGTCACCAACCAGTTCGTCGGGCCGCCGCTGGCGGGCCTGCTCGCCGTCGCCGGGCTGGTCTGGGTCACCGGCGCCAGTTCGCTGCTCTACCTCGCTACCCTACCGATGCTCGCCCTGATGAGCGGTCGCTACCGCGCTGCCAGCACGGGCGCACCAGAGTCGTTGCTGGCCGCCGTCACCGCCGGACTGCGGTACACCTGGCGTCATTCGCTACTCCGTACCCTTACGCTACTCACTGCGTCGATGAACATCTTCTGGGCGGCTTGGACGGCCGTATTGGTCGTCTATGTGGTCGCGCCTGGCCCCGTCGGCTTGAGCCCGGCCGGGTACGGCCTGCTGCTGACCGCGATGGCGCTCGGGGCGGTCGCCGGTTCGGCACTGGTCGAACCGTTACGTCGCTGGCTGGGGGATCGCCAGCTGCTGGCGCTGGACATAGTGGGCACAGTCGTGCTCGTCGGTACCCCGGCGGTCACCACCAATCCTGTCGCCATCGGTGCCGCGATGTTCCTGGGCGGGGCCGGTTCGGCGGTGTGGCGGGTCATCGTCGCGGTCGTCCGGCAGCGCGTAACCCCGGCGGACCTCTTGGCCCGGGTGTACAGCGCGAGCCGAGTCATCAGCTGGGGAGTGCTACCTGCGGGTGCCGCCCTCGGTGGACTGCTCGCCGAGGTGTACGGCGTTCGGGCG
The DNA here is from genome assembly GCA_019690055.1 of Micromonosporaceae bacterium. Taxonomy (GTDB): domain Bacteria; phylum Actinomycetota; class Actinomycetes; order Mycobacteriales; family Micromonosporaceae; genus DATBGZ01. Next base: position 4,102 of record JADGGF010000186.1, on the reverse strand, counting down.
GTCTTCGTGGTCGGCGGAGTCGCGAGCTTGGCCCTGCTCGTGGCCTACGCCCTGACCATACGGCCGCCCATGCTGGACGTCGCCGGGCCCGCCACGCCGCGGGATTCGTGAGGCAGGCGGTCCGGGTCAGGGCAGGTGGTCGGGTGCCGTTTGCGGGCGAGCGGCCGATGCCGCCAGAGGTCCCCCCGCCGCGGGCCCGGGCGTAGCGCTCCGCGACGGAGCAGGGTCAGGGGTTCGAGTACCGAAAAGCCGCCTTCCCTTGTACCACAAGGGAAGGCGGCTCTACGGCGACTCAGCCTCGGGCTAGACCAAGGGTTGCGTCATGTCTCGCCGGTGTCCTTGGTGCGACGGTTCTGCATCTTTCTATCGTCGATGTCCATCACTGGAATCCACCTTGGACGCCGACCGCACTACCGCAACCGTTCAGCGACCGCAGGCGGCGTTGAGCTGGCCCATAAGTTCCGACACCGTCTGCGGGCTGATGACCACCTCGGACGATCCGTCGTCGTTAATCTTAATCTTGGCGGCGATGCCGTCGACCACGGCCTTGAGCTCCGGTGTCGGTGCCGCTTCGGCCATCTCGACCGCCGCCTCGTACGCCTCACCACTCGTCTGCGTCGTCGCGTCGAGCGCCGACAGCCACTCGTCCGTTCCGGCCTCGGCCTTGAAGAAGTCCTCGTACGCCTGCGCGGCAACGGCGAGCGCGTCACCAATCGTGCGCGTCGCCTCGTCACAGAACGCCTGACCCTCGGGCGTGTCAGCGCCAGCGACCGGGCCCGCCGGAACGGTCGCGGTGGACCCCGACGTCGGCGGCGCGTCGGGGTTACCGCCGTCGTCGCCACCGCAGGCGGACAGCCCGAACGCCAGTGCCGCCACAACCCCAACCGGAACGAGCAGCCTTCGCACAGATCCTCCCCGATCAACAATCACTGTCATTGGTGCCCACGTCACTGTCAGAGGTGCCCACGACGCGAGGTACGCCCACGCGTCTGCGCCGTGGTCGGGCGGGCTCCAGGATAGGGCATCGAGTCTAATGCATTGCTAGCTCCGTGGGGACAGGACCATCGCAGAGCGTTGGCGGCGGCCGACGAGCGGGCCTGGGTCGTGGAGGAGGGCCTGCGGCCTGTCGGCCGCCGGGCGAGCAACGTGGCCGCGGTAGTCGGAGCCGTTGGCGGCACCGCCACAATGTAGCTACGCCGATTTTCTCGGTCGTCGTGCCCGTCGGCGTCGGTGATTTTGGATGCATTGGGGTGAGGTCGGTTGGCGATCATCATCGACTTCGAGAAGGTCGGCGAGACCAGCCGAGAGGTGGAGTACGCGTTCGGAGAGGGCGGGCGGATGGACCGGCGCCTGACGATTGACAAGCAGTCGCACGAGGCGAGCCCGGCGGACGGCACCCGCGACAAGAGCTTCTCGTCGGCGTACGGGGCAATCCTGCACGACCGGGAGCGGTTGGGCCATTGGCCGATTCGAGGGGGCCGTCAGTCGTAGACGACGGATATGGGCAGTCGGGCGATCGGCTGGGGAAGTCAGGCGCCGACCCACCGGACTTCGAGCCGGCGATCATGGCGGGCAGGCCATCGTCGGGCGTCTGCTCAGCCGGGCATCGCCGCGATCGGCCGGAAGGAGTGACGGTCCTGGTGCGTGACTCGTACGGCCCGTGCTGCTGATTGCCGTGCCGTAGGATCTCTGCGTGCAAAAGGGACGAGCCAGTCGCACCGCCGTGCTCGTCTGCCAGGGTCGGGCTGCGGCCCAGGGTCGGCTTGCGACGGGCACGTTCAGCGACCCGGTCGCGATGGCGCTATTGCATGAGCATGAGCAGGTCCCGGTGCGTCAGGTGCGCGAGGGTACCGCACCGTCGGGCTGGCGTCAGCGGATGGCGTTCGAGTCGGTGCGGGCCTGCAGTGAGGTGGTCGTGCCCCGCACCATCGCCATCGATGCCGCGCTACGGGAACGCCTGGCATCACAGGTCGTCATCCTCGGCGCCGGCCTGGACGCGCGAGCCTGGCGCATGCCAGAGATGTCTACTGTGGACGTATTCGAGGTCGACCACCCAGCGTCGCAGGCCGACAAGCGGTCGCGCGTCGCTGAGCTCACACCCACTGCCCGCTCGGTGCGGTTCGTTCCGGTCGACCTGAGTCGCGACCCACTCGACGACGCGCTCCGGGAGGCGGGTCATCGGGCGGACCGGCCCACGACCTGGATCTGGGAGGGTGTCATCCCGTACCTACGCTCGGCCGACGTCGTCGTCGCCCTGCGCACGATCAGCGTGCTCTCGGCGGCGGGCAGCCGCCTGATCGCGAATTACCAGTCGCCGTCGGCGCTCGCCCGGGTGGGTCGGTTCATCGCCCGCGCGATGGCAGGCGGCTACAGCGCCCTTGCCGGCGAACCCTGGCGTTCGCTGTGGCGGCCATCGGAAATCGACCGACTCTTCCGTACGCATGAATTCGTCATCGCCACGGACGTAGCCCTCGCCGAGGTAGCCCGGGACATCGGCATGGCCATCCACCAGGCCCGGTCCCTAACCACGGGGCGGGTCGCCGTGGCCGACCGCTCGTGACGGGAACCCGCGCGAGATAGTTCAGAGAACGACGTACGGCCGCAGCCGCCGATGAGGAGCCCCGCCCCGGCCCGGGTCGCGCTGGGTGCAGGCCGGGGTGGAGTAAATCTGCGCCCATCTTCCGCAGAAAATCCGGCCGGTGCCACCACTCGTACGACTGTACTGGTGGTCATGCCGACGTTGACGTTACGAGCCGGGAAGACTCTCTCGCATTGCGACAACCACGGGCGGCGGAGGAGGGGTTTACCCAGGTAGACGAGTGACGGAGGCACCCGAGACATGGAGTGGCTGCGGAGCGGCCGGCAGCGGCGAGAGTTCGAGCGGCTCGTGGCCGAGGCTACCGAGGGCCTGCGCCGCACCGCGTACCTGATGACCTGGGACGCGCAGGAGGCCGACGACCTGGTGCAGGTCACGTGGACCACGGTGGCCCGCCGATGGCCACGGGTCAGCCAGATGGAGAATCCGGTCGCCTACGCCCGCCGGGTACTGACGAACGCGGTGATCGATGGGCGCACGCAACGGCAACGTCGCCGCCAGGAGCTGGCAACGGCGGACGGTGATACCCGGGACGTCGTGGACGTCGCGTCCGGGTTGAGGATGGCCGCCGTCGATGACCAGCAGGACCTTCGGCGGGCGCTGGCCACGCTGACCGTGCGGCAACGGACCGTACTGGTCCTGCGCTACTGGGAGGACCTGACCGAGCAGGAGGTCGCCGACCTGCTCGGTTGCTCGGTCGGCACCGTCAAGAGCACCGCCTCCCGCGCGTTGGCCCACCTGCGCGCGCAGCTTCATCCGGAGAGGACCCCGTAATGTCGAACGAACCATCGATCGCCGACCTCAAGTCGGCCTTTGCTGCGCAGCTCGCTACCCTGCCGCCGCCGGCCCCGGGCCGGCACGACAACTACCGGCCCCGCACCCGCAGCCAGGCGGTCGTCACCGTCGGCGCCGCATTTGTCGGCGTGGTCGCGGTGACGACGGCCGCGGTCGCGCTCGTCGGCCGGGACCCCGGACCGGCAAACATCGTGGCCCAACCGCCAACGCTCTCCACACTGGACATCGCCGGGACCGAGGTCGAGCTGCCGGCCGGCGTTCGTCCCGGGGCCCCGAGCGACTGCGTTGAGTTGATGCCGAAGCGCGATGACCTGCCGGGCGACACCTCCGGCTGGGGCTGGGGGATCGTCTGGGGGCCCGCGACCGGAGAGCCGCCCGACTGCTTCCAGGTGCAGGCTGCCAACGGCACTCTCTCCCCGCCCTCGCAGGCAGAACCGACCACGGTGGCCGGGCTGGACGCGTGGACCTGGCCCGTTGCCGACGACGTCCAGGTCTACCTCGTCGAGATACCGGTGGCGAACGGCGACCAAGCGACGACCCCGCTGCTCGTGATGGTGGGAGGATCGGCAACGGCGGACGTGTCCTGGGTGGTCGAGGGCATCCTCGATCAGCTCTAGGTGGCTGGTGGCTTTCGGGTGTCCTGGGATGGCCGTTGCGGTCTCGGGGTCCTGGGGCGCGAGCCGGCGGGCTGTGAGGGCCGTGGACGTGCCA
>JADGGF010000185.1 GCA_019690055.1 Micromonosporaceae bacterium | reverse complement strand
AGACGACACCGTGGCCGGTCAACCCGACCCCGGGGGCCCACCGGGCACCGGTCGAGTACGGCGGCCCGGACCATCGGGAGGTGGGTCGATGAGGCACACCGCGGGGTCGATCAGGCACAGCGGACAGGCGCCGCGCCGCCGGTTCGGGCTCGCCATGGGAGTCGTGCTGGCGCTGCTTCCACTGGCCGCCGCCTGCCAGGACGCGGCGTTCACGGCCCAGCCGGTGGACCTGGCCTGCCCGAGCCAACCGGGCGGACCCGTGACGCTGGCCATCGGGGCGCGGGCCAACAGCGCCGCACCGGTGCTGCCGCCCCCGATCGTCGACCTGGTGCGGGAGGCGGCGAAGCAGAGCCAGACCGTCTCGCTCGTCCGGGTCGACGGTGCCCCCACGGTCTCGTTCCAGGGCACGTTCCGTACGGACGCGGCCAACGACGTGGCCCGCGCCAACGAGCTCGAGCAGTTCGTGCGCGACGTGCAGGGCCGGGTCGCCGCGTTGCTGCCCAAGGCCCCGGAGGCGGACGTGCTCGCGGCGCTCGGCGAGGCGGCCCGCATCACGCCCGAGGGCGGCACCGTGGTGCTTGTCGATTCGGGTCTGCAGACCACCGGCCAGATCCGCTTCCAGGATCCGGGCACGTTCGGCGCCGACCCGGCCGAGTTCGTCGCGTACCTGCGGGCGCGTTCCCTCATGCCCGCCCTGTCGAACCGGTCCGTCGTGCTGGTCGGCCTGGGCAACACCGCCGAGCCGCAGGCGGCGCTCGACGCCAGCCTCCGGGCCCGCGTGACGGCCCTGTGGCAGACGGTCGTCCAGGCCGCGGGGGCCTCCTGCGTGGAGGTCATCGACACCGCGGCCTCCCGCACGTCGGTCAACACGGACATCCCGGTGACGCCCGTGGCGCTGCCGTCCGTGCCGCCGTTCCGGCCGTGCGGCGAAACCGTGCTGCGCGACGGCGACACGGTCGGGTTCCTCCCCGACCAGGCCGTGTTCCGGGACCCGGCCGCGGCCCGGGCGACCCTGCAGGACCTCGCCACCCTGGTGATCAACGGCCGCCAGGAGGTGGAGCTCATCGGGACCACCGCGATGGCCGGCCCGTCGGAGGAGGGGCGCATTCAGCTGTCGCTGCAGCGGGCCGAGGCGGTGAAGACCGTGCTCGTCGAGCTGGGCGTGCCGGCCGAGCGCATCACCACGACCGGCGCCGGGGCCACCTGGCCGGACCGGGTCCCCGACATCGCCCCCGACGGCAGTCTCATCCCGTGGGCGGCCGCCCAGAACCGGTCGGTGATCGTCCGCCTCTCCTGCCCGACCACGTCGTGACCGTCGCTGATCGGCCGGCGTCGCGCGTCCCGCAGTCGCCGGCCGATCAGTCATGTCCGCCGTACGGTCAGCGATCCTCGCCGGCACCGGGCCGACCCGACTGTCTACTGTGGTCAAGATCGGGATCGGCGAGCGGGCTGCGCCGGCCGGGCGGCGTGGCCGGATCCGGGCGCCCGGGACAAGGCGATCGGATGACGCCATGAATTCGTTGCCGCGCAAGGTGACCAGCCCAACCGATCAGTTCCCCCGCCACAATCCCATCGACGGACACGCCGACGGCGGTGCCACCACTTCAGCCACCACCGTGCGACGATTGTTCGAACAACGGTACGAGCGCGCACCCCGACCGGACGCCGGGTCCGGCCGTGCGGGACACGACGGTGGGAGGTCACGATGGCGAGCAGGCGACGCAAGGACCGGGAGCGGATCGACCCGGCGGTGTGGAAGCGGGCCGACATGCGAGCGGCGCTTGCGGCGCGCGATATCTCCGCGGTGTTCCGGCTCCTGCAGCGCATGGGCGTGTCGCAACGACACATCGCCTCGCTGACCGGGCAGTCGCAGTCCGAGATATCCGAGATCCTCGCGGGGCGGCAGGTCGTCTCGTACGACGTGCTGGCCCGCATCGCCGACGGGCTCGGCGTGCCCCGGGGCTCCCTCGGGCTGGCCTACGACGACGAGACAGCGGCCCTGCTGGGCCTGTCCCAGCCGATCCCCCCGGCGACGTCCGCGGACCCGCCGCCGGACGACCCCGCCCATCTGGTGACCTACGTGACCGGGCTCGCGCTCGGCGCGGTTCCCGTCGATCCCGAGTCATGGGCGCTGCCGTTCCGGCTCAGCTGGACGCGGCCTCCCGACCGCATCGGGCTGAGCGACGTCGAGCGGCTGGCCTCCATCACCGAGCAGCTCCGAGCGGCCGACCGCCAATTCGGCGGTGGCTCCTGCCGCGACGCCGTGCTGGCTCAGCTCACCTGGGCGTCGCAGTTGCTGCGGGCCCGCGCCGACGAGGCCACCACCGAGGCGCTGCACCACGCCGTCGCCGACCTGCACCTGCTGGCCGGCTGGACGTCGTTCGACCTGGGCGTCCTCGGTGAGGCCCGGCGTCACTTCGCCCGGGCGTTGGAGCACGCCCGGTACGTCAACGAGGCATCGCTGGCGGCGAAGGCGCTCTACTGCCTGGGGCGACTGCACCTCCACCACGGCTGGGATGTGCAGGCCCTGCGCCTGTTCCAGGTCGGTCAGGTGGCGGCGCAGGATTCGCGCCACGGCCGGGCGGTGGCGATGATGCACGCCAACCTGGCCTGGGCGCACGCCGTGCTCGGCGACGGTCGCCAGGCGCTCGCCTGCATCGGTCGGGCCCGCGACGAATACGGCCGGTGCGAGCACGAGCCGGCGCCCGGGTGGCTGAGCTTCTTCGACTCCGCCGAGCTGCAGGCGTTGCGCGGCATGGCGCTGGCCCACCTACCCGACCCGACGCCGCAGCATCGCGCCGAGGCGATCGAGCGATTCTCGTTCAGCACGGCCGTGCGCGGAGATCCCGTCGCCCGTTCCCGCACCTTCGATCTCATCGCCCTCGCGTGGCTGCTGATCGACAACGGCGAGATCGATCACGGGCTGCGGGTCGGCCACGAGGCGCTGGACGCCGCGGCGGCGATCCGCTCGCGGCGGGTGGTCGACCGCATGGCGCCGCTGCGGGCGAGCCTCGCTCGGCGGCGGTCGCACCCGGACGCGCGGGACCTCGCCAACCGCATCGCCACGCTCCGCCCATGAACGGGTCGGGCGGCGCGGTCCGAGCCGTCAGGCAAGCTGGTCGAAGACCTGGCGCACGAGCTCCGTGACCCCCTCGAGCGGACTCGGCGCGCCGACGGTGAGCACCACGGAGCCCTGCCGGGCGGTCACGGTGTTGGTCACCACGTCGCCGAACTCGCTGCTGGTGTAGAAGGCCTCGTCACCAACGTTCGGGAGGTCCGCGATCTCGACGCCGGGAATATCGCTCTCCTCGCGGACGGCGATGAAGCTCTCGTGATCCTGGGACAGCCGGAACTGCACCTGAATGGTGCGGCCGCCATCCTCAACCGGAAGGTACGTGCAGTTCACCTCCTCGGCCGAGAACGACGCCGTCGGTGACTCGAGCTGCATGCCGAGCGTCGAGGCGACCAACGACGACGGGATGAGAGCGCACCAGGCAGCGGCATTGCTTCGGGCCGCCTCCATGTCTTCCTCGAGCGGCTCCACCACGGCGGGGGGCTCGGGCTCGGCCTGGGTGTCCATCGCGGGGTCCGACGAGACGGAGTTGGGGGCGGCGGAGCAGGCCGACAACAGCAGGGCCGCCGACGCCGCGGCCAGCAGGCGGATCGCGGTGCGCATGCCGGCACGATATCCGGCCCGGGGGTCCGGACCGCAATGCGGTGCGTGGTTCAATCTTCCGCGCCACGCCGACGACCCAGGCTCGCCCGAGCGGTGCGAGGGCAATCAGGGGCAGTGAGCACCAGGGTTACGGCCTCGGGCCGCGTGGCCTGGACTGAGGCGCCGAGGTCGGTCAACGACCGAGGCAACGAGGGAAGGCCACGCATCAGGGGTCCGAGGCCCGTGCGAGCAGAGCCCGGCGACGGCTTGCGCTGGACTAAGGAGCGCCGGGAGTGAAGCGACCAGAGCGACGAAGGAAGCGCAAGCCCTCACAGGAGCCGGGCTCGCCCGAGCGGTAGCGAGGGCAATCAGGTGCAGCGAGCACCAGGATTATCGTCAGCCGGCCCGGCGACGGGCCCGCCGAACGGCGAGCTCGTCCATCGGCGCCGGTGGCCCGGACGCTGGCGTGTCCTCCGCGACCTCGGTGGCGGGAAGCTGGGCGAGCGTGCCCTGGATCTCCCGGAACGGCCCGCTGAGGGCGATGGCGAACACACCCTGCCCGCCCTGGAGGAGGTCGACGATCTCCTCGGCCGACCGGCACTCGTACACGGTCGTGCCGTCCGAGATCAGCGTGACGTTGGCGAGATCCTCGACACCGCGGCGGCGCAGCGTCTCGATCGCCTTGCGGATGTTCTGCAGCGAGACGCCCGCGTCGAGCAATCGCTTGACAACTTTGAGCACCACGATGTCGCGGAACGAGTAGAGGCGCTGCGTCCCCGAACCGGAGGCGTCGCGCACGCTCGGCACCACGAGCCCGGTCCGCGCCCAGTAGTCCAGTTGGCGGTAGGTGATGCCCGCGACAGTGTGGGCCGTGGTGCCCCGGTAGCCGACCTCGGCCGGCGGCGCGTCCTGGCCCTTGTCAGCCCCCACGCTCTCCCCGTCGGCCGGGGTCTCCGGCCGGACCGCCGTCGTGCCGTCCGTCCCGCCCCTCGCCGCTGGCTGGCCCTCATCCGCGGGCACGTCGCCCAGATCGACGTCCAGCGTGGGTGCCGAGTACCTGTCGGACTGATTCATCTGCGGCCTCCCCTCGGCGCGGGTGCTCCTCGCAAACCCTACTCCACGACTGGCGCGCTCTCCGAGGGCAGCCACGTCGACACGCCGAGTAAACGACACGGGCGTGATTCGTAACCTGTCCTGACCGACTGCCCGTCGCCCGACCCGCGTCGGGCCGAGCGGCAACGTCAGTCCGGCAGCACGGTCAGCTCAGGCACCGGGTCAGTTCATGTGCCGCGTCAGCTCGGCTGAGCGGAGCTCAGCCCGCGAAGTCCTCAGGGCGGACCTGCTCGAGGAACTCCCGGAACTTCTCGACCTCATCCTCCTGCTCGTCGGGGATGACGATGCCGGCCTCGTTGAGAACCTGCTCGGCGCAGCGGATCGGCGCTCCCACGCGCAACGCGAGCGCGATCGAGTCGCTCGGCCGAGCGGAGACCCGTACGCCCTCCCCGAGAATCAGCTCCGCATAGAAGATGTTCTCTCGCATCTCCATGATCTCGACCGCCCTGAGCGGAGTGTTCAGAGCGGCGAGGATGTCGCGGAGCAGGTCGTGGGTCAACGGCCGCAGCGGCTTGACCCCCTGCTGCTCGTACGCGATCGCGGTCGCCTCGTTGGCACCGATCCAGATCGGCAGGTACCGGTCGCCGTCCACTTCACGGAGCAGCACGATCGGCTGGTTGCTCGGCAACTCCACCCGTACCCCGACCACGGTCAGCTCGCGCACCCCTGCCTCCATCGCGCTATGCCCTCGACTGACAGGACCACCCCCGGGCACATGCCCTGTTTGCACGTTACACGCGCCAGGCGACGGTTGCCTGCGCGCAGGTCTCGGCTTTGTCACGTACCGGTCACACCGCCCGGCCGAGTAGCCGGATCGCCGCGGTGGTCCGCCCTCGACGCACCTGCGCTCACGGCCCGATCATCTCCCGCAACCCTTGGCGCACCAGCGCGCCGTGCAACTGCGCACACAGCGCGGCGAGCTCGTGGATGGTCTCCAGCGCCCGGGCTCGACCGCCCTGTTTGGACAGTGGCGGGACGAGCTGGGCCAGCAGTCCCACCTCCCGGTCGGCGGTGCCCCGGTAGGCGCGCAGGTGGCGGGCCTGCAGGCCGTACTGGGCCAGCCGCGCCGCGATCCGCGCCACCGTCAGCGCCTCCGGCCCGAAACGGCCATCCGGACCGGGAACGAGAAGCCCGTACTCGATCAGCTCGGCCACACCGGCGTCGTCGAGCCCGGAGCGCTCCCGCAGCTGCTCCCGGGTGAGCCACGCCTCCCCTACCTCAGCCACGCCGCCCGGGGCGACACCACCCGCGTCACGGCCATCGGAGGCGTCACCCGGCGCACCCAGCAGTGACCCGACGACCCGCTCACCGCGCTCGGCCGCCGCCAACTGCTCGCGGATCACCCGCAGCGGCAGGTACCGGTCGCGCTGAGCGGCGAGCACGAGGCGCAGGCGCTCCACGTGGGCCGGGGTGTACTTGCGGTACCCGGCCGGGGTGCGCAGCGGGGCCACCAACCCCTCGGACTCGAGGAAGCGCAGCTTGGAGATCGTCACATCGGCGAACTCGGGGCGCAGCAGGTTCAGCACCTCGCCGATGCTGTACAGCCGCTCGGGCTCTGACGGCTCGGGCCGGGAGGTCGTGCCTGTGCGCTCCGGCCGCGGGGCGTCATCGGCCGCGGCTGTGCTCGTCGCCGTCATGACCGACTCACCCCATCGCCGTCATGATCGACTCAGGTCACATCGTCCAACCGGGGTCCGGCGATGAAGATCAACCGGAACTTGCCGATCTGTACCTCGTCGCCGTTGTTCAGGGTCGCCGACTCGACCCGCTCCCGATTGACGTAGGTGCCGTTGAGACTGCCGACGTCACGCACCGTGAAACCGCCGGGGCCGCGGTGGAACTCCGCATGCCGCCGGGACACGGTCACGTCGTCCAGAAAGATGTCGCTGTCCGGGTGTCGGCCGCTGGTGGTGACATCGCGATCGAGCAGGAAGCGTGCCCCCGCGTTGGGCCCCCGGCGCACGACCAGCAGCGCCATGCCGGGCGGCAGGCTGTTGGCAACCCGGCCCGTCAGGCCCTCCTCCCCAGCCGCCTCAGCTCCCTCAAGTACCTCGTCGAGGCCGCCCATGTGCAGCGTCGAGGTGACGTCGAGCGGGGGGTACTCGTCGTCTGGGCGGGTCATTCAACCACCTCATGCCGGTCGCCGGGGCGATGCTGAACAAGCAAGACCGCCCACGTGGACGGTCAGTCATGCGAGCCTAGCCAGGGCGTAACTTTCGGGTCAACCGGACGCGCGGTGACCGTTCGGACAGTCCCGACGCCCTGAGCGGGCCCGCTCAGTCGGCTTCGATCAACTCTTCGTAGGCCGGGGCGTCGAGCAGGTCGTCGAGATCCACCTCACCGCTCGGCTCGATCTCGACCAACCATCCCTCACCGTACGGGTCAGTGTTGATCAGCTCCGGATTGTCGGTGAGCGCGTCGTTGCGCGCGGTAACCGTACCGCTCACCGGAGCATAGATCTCCGAGACGCTCTTGGTGGACTCCACTTCACCGAGTGGCCGCCCGGCCTGGACCTTCGTGCCCGGCTCGGGCAGCGTGACGAAGACGATGTCCCCGAGCGCGTCCTGCGCGTAGTCGGTGATCCCGATCCGCAGCGGGCCGTCGCCCGGCCGTACCCACTCGTGCTCGGAGGTATAGCGGAGTTCCGTCGGGACCTGCATCGGTCACTCCCTCATGTCACCCAAGGATTCGTCGGTCACCGGACGCTCCGTCGGTCACCCGGGAAGGATTCGTCGGTGAACCTGGAAGGATCTCGTCACCCTGAAGATTCACTGTACGGCTGCGATGAAGATTCACTGTACGGCTGCGATCGGCCGGCACTCGCCCGCACCACGCCGACGACCTGGCTGGCGTAGAGCACGGCCGCGACCCAGTACAGGGCCAGTCCCCACCAGGCCAACGCCCAGCCCGCCGGGTGCGCCCACGCGTGCGCGCCGGGCACGGCGGCGGCGAGCAGCAGCGTCGGAAACGCGAACAGCAGCACGAAGGTCGCGGTCTTGCCGACGTAGTGCACCGCCGGCGGTCCGTAGCCGTAGCGGCGCAGCACCAGCAGCCCCACGCCGAGCAACGCCTCGCGGACCAGCAGCGCGAGCGTGAACCACACCGGCACCACCTCGCGGACCGTGAGCACGATCACGGTGGCACCGATGTAGAGGCGGTCCGCGAGCGGATCGAGCAACTCCCCCAGGCGGCTGACCTGGCCCAGCCGCCGGGCCAGGAACCCGTCCACCCAGTCCGAGGTGCCGCCGATGGCCAGCACCGCCACCGCCCACCCGTCCGCGCGTGGCCCCAGGGCCAGGTAGACGAACAGCGGAACGCCGGCCAACCGCAGCACCGTGAACAGGTTCGGGAT
>JADGGF010000184.1 GCA_019690055.1 Micromonosporaceae bacterium | reverse complement strand
CGCGCAGCTTGCCGGAGCGGAATCTGCGAGCGAAGCGGTGCAGAATGGCGGAGTGAAGCGCGCGCGACTGGTGCCAGCCCGGCAGTTGCCTGAGCTTTCTGGGGTGCTGCCGCCGTGGCCGGGGGAGGCGGTCACCCTCGATGGCACGGTCACGTACGTCCGGCGGACCCCGGCGACGAACCCGGACGCCGAGCCGGCGCTGTACGTGCACGGGCTCGGTGGCTCCGGCACGAACTGGACCGATCTCGCGTACCTGCTCTCGGGGCGGCTCGACGGCGAGGCGATCGACCTGCCGGGCTTCGGGCGCAGCGACCCGGCGACCAACTACAGCGTGGGCGCGATCGCCGATCGGGTGGTGCGCTGGATCGAGCACTCGGGCCGCGGGCCGGTGCACCTGTTCGGCAACTCCCTGGGCGGCGCGGTGACCGTACGGGTCGCCGGCACCCGACCGGACCTCGTGCGGACGCTGACCCTGATCTCGCCGGCCATGCCCTTCATGGATCCGCGGCGGTCGGTGCAGGCGCGGCTGCTGCCGCTGCTGCTGATTCCGCGGGCCGAGCGGCTGGCCGCCCGGCGGCTCGCCACGATCGCTCCAGAGGATCTGGCCAAGCAGGTGATCGACGCCTGCTTCGCCGATCCGTCGGTGCTGCCCCCGGAGCGCATCGCCGAGGCGGTCGAGGAAGTGCGGCGACGGTACGAGACACCGTGGTATGTCGATGCCTACATCCGTACGTTGCGTGGCCTGGTCGGCAGCTTCCTGCGCTCGTACCTGCCCGGCCGTGACTCGATGTGGCGGATCGCGGAGCGGATCACGGCACCCACGCTGGTGGTGACCGGCCGGCAGGACCGCCTGGTCGACGTGCGGGTGGCGCCAGCCGTCGCCCGGCTGATTCCGGACAGTCGCCTGCTCGTGCTCGACCAGGTCGGGCACGTGGCGCAGATGGAGCGGCCCGATCTGGTCGCCCGGGCCGTGCTCACCATGCTCGACGAGGCGGCGCAGCGGGATATCCCGGCGCAGAAGGGTGTCCCGGCGCAGCAGGACGGTTCGCGGCAGGTGGGCGTCCCGCTGCCGACGGGGGTCTCTGCGTCGATTGTTCGGCCGTCGGCCGCCCCGGATGACACGGCTACTCCGGCCCCGTCCGCCCGGGCGGCGACCTGATCGGGAGTCTCGTGCCTGCCCAGCAGTCCAGCTCCGCTGACCGGCGAGCCGCCCGCATCGAGTACTACACCCGGCCGGCGCCCGTGCCCCGCATTCGCCGGCGCCGGGGCCGTGGCGTGCTGCTGCTCGTGCTGCTGCTCGCGATCGCCCTGTTCGCGGTCGATCTGAGCCGCCGCGGCGCCCTGCCCCTGCCGTTCGACCTGCGCCCGCCTGAGGAGGAGTCGACGCCATCAGGCGAGGTCGTGGTGGTGCCGTCCGGGGCGGGGACGTTCCAGTACGCCTCGGGCGACGGGCTCGTCGCCGGCTCGGGCGGGCCGGTGCTGCGCTACCGGGTCGGGGTGGAGGACGGACTCGGTGTGCCGGTGGAGCAGTTCGCGGCGGCGGTCGAGGCGATCCTCTCCGACGGTCGCAGCTGGACCGCCGACGGGTCGCTGCGGTTTCAGCGGGTCTCCGGCGCGGCGGGGCAGGAGTTCACCATCTACCTCGCCTCCCCGGTGCTGTCGGAGGCGATGTGCCGGGAGGACGGCCTGGAGACCGGCCAGTTCACCAACTGCCGGCTCACCGACGGACGCGTGGTGATCAACTCGGCGCGGTGGCTCACCGGCGTGCCCGACTACGGCGCCCCGCTGGGCGAGTACCGGGCGTACGTCATCAACCACGAGGTGGGGCACCAGCTCGGCCACGATCACGAGCTGTGCCCGGGCCCGGGTCTCCCAGCGCCGGTCATGCAGCAGCAGACGCTGGGCCTGCAGGGATGCGTGCCGTACGGCTGGCCGTTCCGGGAGGGCGTCCGCTACACCGGCCCCCAGGCCTGACCGCCCCGGGCGTCCGGAATATGGACCCCCTGACGGGAGTTGGCGCCTGATGTGGCCACCGGAGAACAATGGTGGCCAGTCAGTCGTCAGCAGGGAGACCGCCGTGTCGTTGCCACCGCTTGTCGAGCCCGCCGACAGCCTCACCACGGACGAGGTCCGCCGGTACTCGCGTCACCTGATCATCCCGGACGTCGCGATGGACGGCCAGAAGCGGCTGAAGAATTCCAAGGTGCTCGTGGTCGGCGCCGGTGGTCTCGGCTCGCCCGCGCTCATGTACCTCGCCGCGGCCGGGGTGGGCACGCTGGGCATCGTGGAGTTCGACACCGTCGATGAGTCGAACCTGCAGCGCCAGGTCATTCACGGGCAGAGCGACATCGGTCGGTCCAAGGCCGAGTCGGCCGCCGACAGCATCCGGGAGATCAACCCGTACGTGAACGTGGTCATCCACGACACGGCGCTGTCCAACGACAACGTATTTGAGATCTTCTCCCAGTACGACCTGATCGTCGACGGCACCGACAACTTCGCCACCCGGTACATGGTCAACGACGCGGCCGTCCTGCTCGGCAAGCCGTACGTCTGGGGCTCCATCTACCGGTTCGACGGCCAGGCCTCGGTGTTCTGGTCGAAGTACGGGCCGTGCTACCGGTGCCTCTACCCGGAGCCGCCCCCGCCCGGCATGGTGCCGTCCTGCGCCGAGGGTGGCGTGCTCGGCGTGCTCTGCGCCTCGATCGGGTCGATTCAGGTCACTGAGGCGATCAAGCTGCTGACCGGCGTTGGCGAGCCGCTGGTGGGCGCGCTCATGGTCTACGACGCGCTGGAGATGACGTACCGGAAGATCAAGGTACGCAAGGATCCCAATTGCGCGATCTGCGGGGAGAACCCCACGATCACCAGCCTCATCGACTACGAGGATTTCTGCGGCACGGTCTCGGCGGCCGCGCAAGAGGCGGCGAGCGGATCGACCATCACGGTGACCGAGTTGCGGGACTGGCTCGCCTCGGACAAGCCGATCCACCTGGTCGACGTCCGCGAGCCGGCCGAGTACGAGATCGTCCGGATCCCGGGCTCCGTGCTGATTCCCAAGGGCGACATCATCTCGGGGCAGGCGCTGTCCCAGCTGCCACAGGACAAGCAGATCGTGCTCTACTGCAAGTCGGGCGTCCGCAGCGCTGAGGCCCTCGCCGCGGTCAAGGCGGCTGGCTTCAAGGACGCCGTCCACGTCTACGGCGGGGTGACCGCCTGGGTGCGCCAGGTCGACCCGTCGCTACCGTCGTACTGATCCGGCCCCCGTACGGACCAGGCCTCGTACCGACCTTGTCGTCGTACGGGCCTGGTCTTCGTACGGCCATCAGTCGAGGGTCACCCGGTCGGAGCAGAAGACGTGCTGGGCCTTGGTCACCCCTGTGTCGTGGTAGTAGATCCGTTTCCCCGGCGCGGCGGGGATCTCCTGCGGCGCGACGTCCACGACGCCCAGGCAGAAGACCACGTACCGGATCGGGTCGGGCAGCGCGGTGGGGCCGTCGTCGGGACGGTTGCCGTAGGGGTGGCGCCGCTCCAGTGGCAGCGCCACCGAGAATGACTCCTCCACGCTCTCGCCGGGGGCCAGGGGCGTCCCGCTGAGCATCGCGGGCGCGTCGGCCAGGAGACCCGGTGGCAGGTCGAAGGCCCGCTTGGCGATCTCGACACCGCCATTCGCCCGGACGGTGACGTAGACGTCGTTCGGCTTCGACTCGAACGTGTCCTCGAAGCCGGCCGTGAAGACTCGGTTGAGCGCGTACAGCACCTTGTCGTCGCGGTTGACGAGCCGATAACTGATGTCGATGGCGGTCGTCCGGGGGTGGACCGACGCGGTGAACTCGACCGATGGCGCCGGACCGGTCGGCTTGCTCGTCGGGGGTTCCCGTGGTTCCGAGGAGCACCCGGCGACCAGCAGGGCGACGCTGGCCACGATGGCCAGTGCCCGGCCGGCGGCTCGCCGTCGACCGTCCATTCGCGACGTCATCAGTACCTCCTTCGGTCGGGCCAGCCCATCTCCCGACGCAACGCGTTCTCGGTGAGGGTGACGGGATGGTCGGGGTAGAGGCCCTCGGCCACGCCGTCTTCGTTGAGGTCGACCGGCAGCCCGACCGCCACTCGTTCGTAGTTCGGCGGCTTCCCCGGGTTGTCCGCGCCCTGGTACGTGCCGGGGGCGAGGGTGTCGTTCCCGTAGTCGTAGACATGGGCAAACTCGTGGTACAGGCCCGCGACCGGCGGCCGTTCGTCCTGG
The DNA here is from genome assembly GCA_019690055.1 of Micromonosporaceae bacterium. Lineage (GTDB taxonomy): Bacteria > Actinomycetota > Actinomycetes > Mycobacteriales > Micromonosporaceae > DATBGZ01. The sequence goes on along the minus strand of JADGGF010000184.1, from coordinate 3,879 downwards.
GCCCTCAGGTCGCCGGGCTCGTACTGGACCTCGTAGCGCTCCCGCCCCTCGAGCCACAGGAACCCCCCTCGCCACGACAGCGACTTGGCGTGGTTGCCTTTGTCCTCGGGGCTTTCGACGATGGTCAGCGACCGGTCGTTCCCACCGTCGCCGCGGGCGCCGATAGCATCGATCTCCGTCAGCATCTGCTGTCCGGCCGGCGATGAGCGCAGCATGTCGAGATCGGCCTGCACCCGCTCCCGGAACTCCTCCGACCCTTCGATACGGATGTCCATACCGAGATCCTTGATCTCGATGGTGACGACCTGCTCAGTGCCGCTGGTGCGGTCGCCGCGTTCGGCGTAGCCAATGTCGCCGCCGCTGCCCCCGGAGACTTGGTCGGCCCCGTGGCCGGCGTAGATGCGGTCGCTGCCGCCCCCGCCGCGAAGTCGGTCGTCGTCCCGGCCACCGGAGAGGATGTCGTTGTGCGCGCCACCGTCGATGGCGTCGCGACCGGTGCCGCCCTCCAGGTAGTCCCGGTCGGCTCCTCCGCTGAGCCAGTCGTCGCCGGAGAGGCCGTAGAGGACGTCATCGCCCTCGCCGCCGACGAGGATATCGTTACCGCGCGATCCGTCGATATAGTCACGACCGGACCCTCCGGAGACGCGGTCGTTGCCGCCGCCGGCGTGGATCTTGTCGTCGCCCGCGAGGCCGAGGATCCGTTCATCGCCGTCGCCACCGCGAATGACGTCGGAGCCCGAACCACCGAGCAGAGTGAGCCGCAGGTTCGTGCCGGGGGCGACGGTGATCCGGTCGTTGCCGGCGCCGGTGCGCACCACGATCGCGGCGCCCGGCGGGAACCGGTAGGCGGTGCCGTTGACCTCGACGATCTGTTGGCCGGTGGCTGGATCGGCCCTGATCTGTACCGAGTCGTCGCCCTGGCCGGTGTGAATGATGACGGTGTCGCCGCTCTGCAGGACGAAGGTGCCATTCGGCTCGACCGGCACCGAGAACGGGCTCGCCCCCGCGGCCGGCCCGGCCCAGGTCCTGGCGATCGTCGCCCACTCGCCGTCGAGCGCGGCCAGCGCGGTCGTCGCGCCCGCCAGCTCCCGCTCGATCTCGCGCCGCAGTTGCCGGGCGTGGGCGGCCCCGTCGTGCACGAACTGTGCCTGGGCCTCGTCCTGCGGATAGAAGATGATCTGTGAGCCGGTGGCCTGCGCCCGGACTGCGCTGGTGAGCTGGGTCAACGCGGTGTGCAGCGCCCGCTCGCCCATCCGGAGGGTTCCGGCCGCGACCTCGAACTGGTCGGCCTGACGGCGGGCCAGGGCTACGGTCCGCCGCAGGTCGGCCGTGAGCTTCGTCCGGTGCTGGTTGAACTCGTCGGCGCTCAGGCCCGCCCACGGGCCGTCGTACACGGCGCCGGCCTGCGTGTCGATGGTGGTCGCGACGCGCTCCGCGTGGTCGGCGTACGCCCGCCAGGTGGCGGCCGCCCGATCCAGGCCGGCCGGGTTGGCGGCAAGTGTCCAGATATGCGCATAGGTAATTGATGCCGGAGTGATCGGTGTGGTCATGGGACCGGACCTCCCCGCATCGGCGTCTGGGCCGCGGCCTGCAGGTTCGCCGCATGGTAGACGAACGCGAGCTGGTAGAGCCGGTCCGCGTCGCCCTCGAGCACCTCGACCAGGCGGCCCACGGCCAACTCGGCTTGCTCGGAAACCGTGTCACTGATGTCGTGCAGCAGCTCCGCTGCCGGTACGGTCCCGAAGTCCGCCCGGGCCGGCGTCGCCATCGCGGCGCCCCGCAGGGCATCACCCAGCGCCTGTGACTGGTCGAGGTACGTCGCCGCGAGGTTCGTCAGTTCGATCGGATCGGCGGCGACCTCGCCGCCGCTCGAGGGTATGGGCCCCGTCATCGCCATCCCTTCCCCGTGTCGCTGGGACCAGCGTTCCGGTCAGGAAGCGCGATTGTCGAGACCCACTCTCCTGTCTGTGGATAACTACCGGCAATTCGGACTATCGAGTCCGTTCATGAATGTCTTATGTGGAGCCACGACGCGATGACATAGGCCAGTGCTCGTCGTGCGAACAACTAAGCCCAGTGTTCACTGGACAGACGTCGGGCCAGGGTTCGCGGTGCGAACGATCAGACCAGGGTTCGCGGTGCGAACGATCACACCAGGGTTCGCGGTGCGAACGATCAGACCAGGGTTCGCGGTGGGAACGATCAGGCCGAGGCGGTCGCCTTGGCCGAGGAGCTCGACGAGGTGGACGACGAGCTGGACGAGGCGCCGTTGCTGGACGAGCTGCCCGACGAGGACGCGCTGGCCGACTTCGAGTCGGACGTGCTGGCGCTCGCGCCGTCGGATGACGAGGTGCTGGAGCGGGAGTCGGTCCGGTAGAACCCAGAGCCCTTGAAGACGATGCCGACGGAGGAGAACAGCTTGCGCAGGCGACCGTCGCACTCGGGGCACGCCGTCAGTGGGTCGTCCGAGAAGGACTGCACTGCCTCGAGCTGATGACCACACGCCGTGCAGGCGTACTGGTAGGTGGGCACGGGGGAGCCTCCTGCTTGCTCAATGGTCCACGGCGAGCGCCATCGCGTTGGCACTCTCCAGCCGCGAGTGCCAATACTAGCGGGGCGGGCGGAGATCCACGAGTCCATCCGGGGTCAGGGCCGCGGTCACCGGACGATCGTGCGGCTCGGTCGGTACGGCCGGCACCAGCTCGTCCTCGTAGAGCAACGCGATCACCGGCACGCCCGGCCGGACCCGGGTCAGCGCGCGGTCGTACGAGCCTCCGCCCCGCCCCAGACGCGCGCCGGTGCGGTCCACCGCGAGCGCCGGCACGAAGACGATTTCCGCCGTGGCGATCGACTCGAGCCCCAACCGGGGGCCCGGCGGCTCCCGCAGGGCGCGGATCGTGCCGCCCTGAGCGAGCGTCCCCGTGTAGGCGACCCAGTCGAGGTCGCGGTCGGGCCGCAGGGCCGGCAGCAGGAGCCCGCCGGGCGGCAGGGCCGAGGCCAGCTCGTCGGGCAGCGTCGGCCCGCCCGGTTCGCCTGGCATGGGGGCGTAGGCGGCGACGCGGGCAGCGCCCGCGACGAGGCGTCGGGCGGCGGCGATGAGGGCGGCGTCGGCCCGGGCCCGGTCGCCCTCCGATCGAGCCACGCGCGCCGCGAGCAGCGACTCCCGGAGCACGCGCTTGCCGGACCCGGATGGGTGCCCAATCCCGGACGGATGCCCAGTCCCGGACAAAGGCTCGGTCATTCGCCGATTCCCTTCATGATCGCCGCATCCCGACGGCGGTTCGCGCGGTTGAAATAACGGAAAGTCATCGCCGCGATACGTTGCGCAGTGCGCCCGGGGTGGGGGAGGGAGCAGTGACACTACGCGGACGGTTGGCCGTGGCCTTCACCACGATCCTCCTCGCACCGATGGTGCTCGGCGCGGCGGCCCTGGCTGGCCTGTCCGGTTCGAACGGGTCGCTCCTGACCTTGGGCCAAGCTGGCGACGATGGGCAGGCCCGGGCGGCGGTGCGGGCCGTGATCGAGGCCCGGTGCCGGCACTTGGCGGCGACCGCGGCCGGCCTGGCCGCCACCGCCGCGGCCGCTAGGCAGTCCTGGGCGGTGGTCCCGGCCGGGTCCGCGGGACCTTGGGCGGTGTGCGGGGTCGATCCCGGCGCGGTGCGCGGTACGGTCCCGACCGGCACGGTCCCGACCGGCCTGGCCGCGCGGGCGGAGATCCGCACCGTCACCGGGGAGGTGACCGGGTACGCCTACGCGGTGCAGCCGTTCGACGAGTCGCTGTTCGCCGAGCTCTCGGCGGCGGCCAACCGACGGGTGAGCCTGGTGGGCGCCGGTGGGGGCGCGGCGGGTCCGCCGGGCGGGGCCGCGCCGACGTACGAC